>JAURHL010000100.1 GCA_030833305.1 Acidimicrobiales bacterium
GAGAAAAATAAATCGGCGGTGGCGGCGAGGGCTTCGTCGGGCGTGGCCACGATGGGCGCGGGATCGGGGTAAGATTTGACCGAAGGCGCGGGGCGGGGCGCGGGTCGTGAAGGGCGTGCGGCGATGAGGATCGCGATCACGATCTCGACGACTGGCTCACGGCGCGTTGGGGTCTGGTATCGGCCTCGCGTCGCGGACGTCTGTGGTACGGGCCGGTCGAACACGAGCCGTGGCCGTTGCATCGGGCCGACGTGTTGCATCTCGACGATTCGCTCATTACCGCCGCCGGATTGCCGGCGCCAACGAGTGCGCCGCACGCGATGTACAGCCCGGGCGTGAGCACCACCATCCACTCGCTCGAGCGGTTGCGCTGAGACGCGACCGGGGGCCGGTCAGCCGCCGATCTGCGACATGGTGCGCTTGGGTCGCACGAAGTTCACCTGATTTATCTGGTGACCCGCCCACTTGGTCCCCACGGCGCGCTCGATCACCTCGGCCACGGCGTCGTCCAGCTCACGTCCCGGCAAACCCGAACGCAACACCGACCGCAGATCGAACTCGGTGGTGGCGAACAAACAGGTACGGAACTGTCCGTCGGCCGTCACCCGCACCCGGTCGCAATCGCCGCAGAACGGCTTGGTCACACTCGGGATCACGCCCACCGTGCCCGCACCGTCGAGGTAGCGCCAACGGTCGGCCGGCGCGGCGCCACGAGCCGGAACGGACTCGAGCGGATGCACCGCCGCGATGCGCTCGACGATCTCGTCCTGGCTGACCACCTTGTCGTTCACCCAGTGTCCCTCGGCGTCGAGGGGCATGAACTCGATGAAACGGACCTCGACGCCCTTGGCGCGCCCGAAGTTCGCCAGGTCGAGGATCTCGTCGTCGTTCACACCGCGCTCGACGACCGCGTTGATCTTGACGCTGCTGAAACCGGCGGCGATGGCGGCATCGATGCCCTCCAACACGCGCACCAACTCGTCGCGTCGGGTCATCGCCTCGAACTTCGTGCGATCGAGCGTGTCGAGGCTGATGTTCACCCGACCCAGACCCGCGGCCTTCAACTCGTCCACGCAGTTCGTGAGCGTCGCACCGTTGGTGGTGAGGGCCAGGTCGATGGGTCGACCCGCGAGCGGTGACGCGGAATCGGCCGGCACGGTGAGCGCCGCCAACTTGGCCACCAACACCGGCAGGTGCGCGCGCACCGTGGGCTCACCGCCGGTGAGACGGATGCCGTCGACGCCGTAACGCTGGACGCACAGACGCGCCACGTGTTCCAGTTCCTCGAAACTGAGCACCTCGGACTTGGGCAACCACTGCATCCCCTCGGCGGGCATGCAGTAGGTGCAACGGAAGTTGCAACGGTCCGTCACCGAGATGCGCAGGTCGCGGATGGTGCGACCGAACGGATCGACGAGATCGCGGACCCCCGCGTCGTCATGCGTGCCCCGAACCTCGCCCATGGGTTCAGGTTACGAGCAGGATGACCGGCACCTCGCCCCCGGCCGGCACTCCGTCACCGTCGGGGACCACGGCGATGGCGTTCGCCAACGCGGTGGCGGCCAGTTGGTGGCTGGCCTGCGCTCGCACCGATTCCACGTGCACCCGACCGTCGGCGGCGAAACGCGCCACCACCCGTTGGTAGTGCACCTTGCCGTCACGGCCACGCTTCAAGGGCTGGTCGGCGACCGCGGTCACCACCGGACGGTCCCACGCGGAATCCGGGTGTCCGGCCATGCGACGCAACGCGGGGCGCGCCAACAACTCGAAACTGACGAGCGAACTGACCGGGTTGCCCGGCAGACCGAACACCGGCACCGCGACACCGTGGTCGTTCGTGAGCAACCCGAACGCGAACGGCTTGGCCGGCTTGATGGCGATCTGCATCCACCGCATGTCGGCGATGCGCGACAGCACGGCTTTCACCACGTCGTAGTCGCCCATGCTCACGCCACCGCTGGTGACGATGGCGTCGCAGTCGTTCGCGGCGCGACGCAACACGGCCTCGAGAACCGCCTCGTCGTCGCGCACGATGCCGTGGTCGACGGCATCCGCACCGCATTGGTCCACCAGACCGACCAGCATCGACCGGTTGCTCTCGCGGATCTGACCGGGGGCCAACGGCGAACCGTCGTCGATCAACTCGTCACCGGTGGACAACACCGCCACCCGCGGACGCCGACGGATCATCGCGTCGCGGGCGTTGATGCTGGCCAGCACCGCGGCCACGGCCGGCGTGATGGCGGTGCCGGCCGCGAAGACCGTCTCGCCCCGACGGACATCGTCGCCCGCATCGCGCACACCATCACCGGGTTTGACGGCCTTCAGAACACGCACCGACTGTGAGCCGTCGAGAATGGACTTGTTCCCGACGAACACCGTGTCCTCGACCATCACCACCGCGTCGGCGCCCACCGGCATCGGTGCCCCGGTCATGATGCGGACCGCGCGACCATTCTCGACGTCGACATTGGCGGCGGCACCGGCGGCGATCTCGCCCGTGACCCGCAGCTCTGTCGAGGTTTGCGGCGATGCACCGACCACGTCGGCCGCCCGCACCGCGTAACCGTCGACCGCCGAATTGGCGAAAGGGGGCACGTCCTCCGCGGACACCACGTCGGCGGCCAACACGGCACCCATCACCGACGCGGGGAACCGACCCGGCAAGTTGCGCGCGGCCACGGCGTCGGGTGCCGAACAACGTTGGAGCACGTGCTCGCGAGCCTCGTCGATGGGGATCAATCCGCCCGCCATGACGACGACGGTACCGCCCCGATGGCACACTCGTGGAGTGGAACACCCTTCCTACGCTCCGCTTCCCCAATCCGGGTTCACGGCTCGCTGGGCGGGACGGGTGGGGGAACTCGACGCCTTCGAGGAGCTGACGTTGTCGTTCGAAAACGAGGCCTGGACCGCCGATGGTCGAGTGACGGTTCCCTCCACCAGTTACGGCGACGTGCAGTACGTGATGCGCTTCTCCGCCACCTGGCATCTGCAACAAATGCTCCTCTTCCGTGACCTCGACGAGCCCGACCTCTGGCTGGCCAACGACGGCCGTGGGAAGTGGGGCGAGGTCAACGGGTCCGAACGTCGGGATCTGGGGGGTTGCGTCGACATCGACGTGCGATGCAGTCCGTTCACGCGGACGATGGCGATTCGGCGATTGGGGTCGCGGATCGGCGCTTCGGTGGACGTGCATTCCGTGGTGATCGACCCCGAGACCCTCGACATCACGCGAGCGCGACTGAATTACACGCGTCTCGGAGAGCGACTGTGGGCCGTGCACCGTGACGATGATTTGCCGGTGCACGAGTTCGCGGTGGACGAGTACGGGTTGCCCCTCGACATCGACGGTCACTTCACCCGTATGGCCTGACTGGGCGGGAACGTCGAGGCAACTCAGTCGCGGGCGTCAGTGCGAGCGGACAGCCAGCGACGAAAGGCCACGCCGTGTTCGGGATGATCCACCGCCGCGTCCACCACCGCCTGTAGCCACCCCAACGGATTTCCGATGTCGATTCGGCCGACGTCGGAGATGACTCCCCAGAGCGGTTCCCGTGTTGCTTGCGCGGCCAACGCATCGGTCAGTTGCAGTTCGCCGGTGGAGCCGGGGGTCAAGGCGTCGAGGTCGTCGAATATGTCGGGAGTCAACGCGTAACGGCCGATGATGGCGAGGTCGCTGGGTGCGTCGTCGACGGAGGGCTTCTCCACCACGCCCACGAACGGAAGAGCGGCGAGTCCGCCGACGGTTCGCTCGTCGCCGACCGGCGACACGATTCCGTAGCGCGACAACTCCGCGCGCGGCATGCGCTTCAACGCCACGGCGCCGATGTTCGTGTCGGCGACCACACGTGCCAACCCGGCCAGCAAGGACGAGTCCGACATCAACTCGTCCGGCAACATCACGAAGAAAGGTTGTTCGCCCACCGCGGCACGGGCACATCCGATGGCGTGTCCGAGTCCCAACGGGCGATCCTGATAGGCGAACGACACGCGTATGTCGCTTCCGTATCGACGCAGCTGGTCGGCCACCGATCCACGCCCCTGGCGCTCGAGGGACTGCTCCACCGACGTGTCGGAGGCGAAGTACTGCTCGATGGCCGGTTTGGATCTGCTGGTCACGATCACCAGATGATCGACCCCCGCGCCAACCGCCTCGTCGACGATCAACTGGAGTGCGGGTTTCTCGACGATGGGCAGCAGTTCTTTGGGCACCGCCTTGGTGGCCGGCAACATGCGCGTGCCCATGCCGGCGGCCGGAATGACGGCGGTGGTGATCACGCTCGTGCCCCGACCGTGCCGGGCGTCGGTGCGGTGTTCGCCATGGCCCGACTCTAGACTTCTGCCTCCGGAGAGACCCCCTATGCCTACCTACGTGTACAAGTTCATCGACACCGGCGAGACCATCGAGGTGCACCAGGCCTTCACCGACGATGCCCTCACCGAGTATCCGCACCCGTCCGATGGCGCCCTGCGCCCCGTGAAGAAAGTGTTCCAGCCCGTGGGCGTCACCTTCAAGGGCGGCGGCTTCTACAAGACCGATTCCAAGGGTTCGGGCTCGTCGTCGTCCAGCGGGGCGGCATCCGGCAGCGCATCTGCCGCGCCCTCGTCAGAATCGTCCGGAAGTTCATCGTCGGACTCGTCCTCGAGCACGACGCCCGCCTCCACCGCCAGCGCCGCGGCGCCGTCAACGCCAGCCTGAAGCCAGCACCAGCAGCACGCCGACGCCGGCGAGAATTCGGTACGCGACGAAGCCGTCGAAGGTCTTCGTGCGAATCAGGCGCATCAATCCCCACACGGCCAACCAGCCGGAGATCCCCGCGGTGATCACTCCGACGATCATCGGCAGCAAGAGGCCGTCAGGAATTCCGTCGGAGATGAGGCCGCCCACCTTCACGATCACGGCACCGGCCGTGACGGGAATGCTGAGCAGGAAAGAAAACCGTGCGGCCGCGTCGCGACTGAAGCCGCGCGCACGAGCCGCCGACATGCTGATGCCCGAACGCGAGGTGCCCGGGTTGAGCGCGAGCACCTGGGCAGCACCGATGACGGCCGCGTCGCGCAGACCGATCTGGTCGACGTTTTTCTCGCCACGACGGCGGTCGGCCCAGGCCAACACCAACCCGAAGCCGATCAACGAAACCGCAATGATCCACGGCTTGCCCAACTGTTCGTCGATCCACGTCTCCAGAACCACACCAACGGCGGCGGCCGGGATGCTGGCCACCACGAGCAACCACGCCATGCGTCCGTGTTCCGTGGAGGGACGGTCACGATGCACGATCGACCGAATGCCATCGCGCACGTACAACGCCACGTCGCGTCGGTAGTAGCCGACCACGGCGACAAGAGTTCCGATGTGAAGAGCCACGTCGAAGGCTTTCTTCACCGACACGTCGTCGAGATCTTTCCAATCGAACAGCCAAGGCACCAAGAGCAAGTGACCACTGGATGAGATGGGCAGGAACTCCGACAAACCCTGGATCAAGCCGAGGACGATGGCGTGCAGGATCGGCATGTGATGCGTTCAGTCCCTCACGAACCGCTGAGGGTGACGTCGTGGATGACGAGTGAAACGCCGGTGGCGCGCATGGGCAGCCACTCGAGGTCGTTGCCGAGCGCGGCGACATCGGTGAGCATGCGCTGCAGCGTGGAGGCGATGGTGAACTCGCGAACGGGAGCACCCACCGAACCCTTGGAGATCATCAAGCCGGCCGCGCCCGTGCTGAAGTCACCCGACACCGGGTTCACGCCAGAGTGCAGGCCTTGCACCTGCTGGATCAGGATTCCGTCGTCGATGCCCGCGATGATCTCGTCCTGCTTGCGCTGACCCGGGGCGATCTGCAGCGCGAGACAGCCCGCGCTCGGTGAGCCGGCGTATCCGCCGCGCACACCGTTGCCCGTGGTGCTCACGCCCATGCGTCGCGCCGAGTACGACGACTGCACGAAGGTCTTCAAGACACCGTTGTCGATCAACACGTTGCGACGCGCGGCCAGGCCCTCGCCGTCGATGTCGGTGGCCGTGTACGCCAGCGGATTGGTCGGGTCGTCCACCAGGGTGAACAGCGGACTGGCCACGGTCTCGCCCAGGCGCTGCGCGAAGAGACTGCGTCCCTTCACCACGCTCTCGCCGTTCAAGGTTCCTCCGATGATCCCGAGGAACTGCGCGGTGACGTACGGGTCGAGCACGATGGTGGTGCGCTTCGTGGCGGGCTTCGTGGCGCCGAGAAGACGCGTGGCGCGGTCGACGGCGTCGCGCGCCGCCTTGTCGATGTCGAGTTCGTCGGTGTTGCGGCCCACGGCGAACCCGAAGCCCGTCTGGGTCTCGTCGCCGTCGTCGGCCAGCGTGCCCACGCTGAGATAACAGCCGTTCTCGCGACCGGCCACGCGAATACCGGTGGTGGTGGCCACCGCGGCCTCACCGAAGGCGTCGGAGTAGTTCGAGTCGTCCACACGAACGCGCGAATCACCCGAGCGGGCCAGACGCTCTAGTTCCTTGGCCAGTTCGATCTTGCGCGCGGTGGACGTGAACTCGAGCGAGTCGTCCCACAGGTTCTGTGGTGTGACCGCTACTCCGTCGGGGGTGGCGAGTCCGGCCCACTCGTCGGGTTCGCCGTAACTCAGGTTGTCGCGCGCCTCAGCAAGTACCTCGGTGATCTGAGCCGGATCCAGAGTTCCGCAATACGAGGTTCCGGTGCGACCGTCACGGATGACGCGGATTCCGACACTTTGCGACTGTGCCGAGACGAAGTGTTCGACCTCGCCCTCGTACACGCGGACGTCGGTGGAAAGACCACGACTGACGTAGGCCTCCACCTGCTCTCCGGGTTTGGCCATGGCCACCACACGCTCGGCGATGGCGAGCAATTCACCACTGCGATCGGGAGAACTCATGCCGCCGTTCCACCGATGGTGAGGGACTTCACGCGCAACGTCGGCTGTCCGTCACCCACGGGCACGCCTTGGCCGTCCTTGCCGCACGTGCCCGGGTTGCCCATGGCGAAGTCGTTGCCGAGGCGGTCGATGTCGCGCAACACCTGCGGGCCGTTGCCGATGAGGTTTCCCTCGCGCAAGGGCTCGGTGATCTCGCCGTTCTCGATGAGATAGGCCTCGGTCATGCCGAACACGAAATCGCCGGTGGCGGTGTTGA
>JAURHL010000101.1 GCA_030833305.1 Acidimicrobiales bacterium
CGCATCGACTCGATGAGAACGGCCAACTGCAATTCACCTCGCCCGGCGACCTCCATGACCTCGGCCGAGTCCGTGGGGTGCAACTTGATCGACACGTTTCCGAGCACTTCCTTGTGCAGGCGGTCGAGAAGATGTCGGCTGGTGAGATACTTCCCGTCGCGACCGGCGAATGGAGAGGTGTTGACGCCGAAGGTCATCCGCAGCACGGGTTCGTCGACCATCAAGCGGGGCAACGGCACCGGATTGTCGGTCGATGCGATGGTGTCACCGATCTCCACCTCGGGGAAACCCGCGACCACGAACAAGTCGCCGGCGAACAACTCGTCCTGCTCCACGCGGCCGACGCCCGAGTACGCCATCAATTGCGCCAGACGCCTCTTCAGTGGCGGTTGGCCCTCGACGAACTCCTCCTCCAACAGGGCGACCATTTCGCCCTTGCGCAGTGCGCCTTGATAGATACGACCGACGGCCAACCGGCCGAGGTACTCCGACGCGTCCAGGTTCGTCACCAGAGCCTGCAAGGGTGCGTTCGGATCACCGTCGGGGGCGGGAATGCGGCTCAGAATGGTGTCGAGCAAGGGTGACAGATCGGCGTCGACCGGGGGCATTCCGAGACCGACCATGGCGCGTCCCTCACGGGCCACGGCCGACACGACCTCGAACTCGATGTGGTGGTCCGCCGCCTCGAGGTCGATGAAGAGTTGGTACACCTCGTCGAGCACTTCTTGGGCTCGGGCGTCTCCACGGTCGACCTTGTTGATCACGACGATCGCCGGGAGGTCTCGGGCCAGGGCTTTCTGCAAGACGTACCGCGTCTGGGGCAGTGGACCTTCGGCGGCGTCGACGAGAAGCAGGATTCCGTCGACCATCGTGAGGGCGCGTTCCACCTCACCGCCGAAGTCGGCGTGACCGGGAGTGTCGACCAAGTTGATCTTGGTGCCCTTCCAGGTGATGGAAGCCGCTTTGGCCAGAATCGTGATTCCTCGTTCGCGCTCCTGATCGTTCGAGTCCATGACCCGATCTACGACCTGCTGGTGGGCGGCGAAGGTGCCCGTGGCCCGAAGGAGGGCGTCGACGAGCGTGGTTTTGCCGTGGTCGACGTGAGCGACCAAGGCCACATTACGGAGGGGATTTGTCATAGGGGGGTGTGAAACGAGGACTCACTCGTCGTCAGCGTCGTCACTTTCGTCGGTGTCCTGGGCCTCGTCATCGAGGTCCGCCTCGTCGTCATCGTCGAACACGACGCCGTACTTCTCCGCCAACGCCGCGTACTCGTCGTCCTGGGATTTCGGGCCCTTGTCGGACCCGCCGAGACCGAGATCGAACGCACTGGGGCCGGCTTGCTTCAATTTGCGCGCTTCTTCGAAACGACGATGACGACCCTTCTTCACGGCAGGGCTCCGAACTGGTGTGGGGACTGGGGCGGGTGGATGATTCGGGTGACACACCGACGGTGGACGTCGACCCGGGCCCACGAGGGGCTTCAACATTGTAGGTCCGTGAACCGTCGCCAACGGGTTATCTGATCCACAAAATCCCATTTCAGCAGGGTTCCCCCGACCGGAGCACCCGAATCGGCTCAACTCAGGCCTCGGCGGACGTCACCTCGGTCGAGGCCGAAATGAGCCGGAGTCCCCCGTGACCGTCGAAGGACAGGCCCGATCGCCCGGCCAAAAGATCCTCGATCTGGGCCCCCACCAGATCCCGCCGCCAACCACCGGACAAGCGGGCACCCTCGTCACGACGAAGAAGGGCCACGATGTCGTGTCGGGTGGCCAACAACGCAGTGTCCACGTCGTTGGTGCGGGCCACCTCACTGATCCAGGCCGACACCAACGTGATCGCAGGCCGCAGGTTGCGGTCCAATTCCTCACCTTCGGAGGGTGGAAGATCGGCACGGCGGTCCCGACCACGTTTCACCGCCTCGAGGATCTCCGCTCCGATCGCCCCGCGCGTGTGCCGGTCATCGACCCCGCGAGCCTGCGAGAGCTCGGCCACCGAGGAGGGATCGCGTTGAGCGACGCCGTGAAGCGCCAAGTCGGGCAGAACCTGTCGGGGCGGTATGTCGCTGGCCATCGCTCGCCGCTCGCGCCATTCGGCCAAGGACGCCAGAATCCCACGGGTTCGTGGCTTCATACCACGGAGGTCCTTCTGCTTCAGCCATGCATCGGCGGGATCGGCCGGCCCGGCCTTGCGTGTACGCAATTCCTCGCAGGCATCCTCGCACCATTGGAGTCGGCCACGGTCGACGAGTTCGTTGCGGAGCCGGTCGTGCAATTCGAGGAGGTGCTCGACATCGGATGCCGCGTACGACAATTGGCCCGTGGTGAGGGGACGTCGCAACCAATCGGTCAGGCGGTCCCCCTTCGGGAGAGAAATCTTCAATTGTGCGTTCACGAGCGAAGCCAGCGACGGAGTCGAAAAACCGAGAAATCCGGCGGCGATCTGGGTGTCGAACATTCGATTCGGGACGGAGCCGACGGCGTGGGTCAGAACGTCCATGTCCTGCTGAGCCGCATGAAGGACGATCAGGTTCTCGTCTCCGAAGATCCGAGTGATCGGCGCGATGTCCACGGCCAACGGATCGATGATGGCCACACCGTCGGACCAGGCCACCTGAACCAGGGCCAAGCGCGGGAAATAGGTGCGCTCACGATGGAATTCGGTGTCGAGAGCGATTCGGGGTTCGGAAACGAGAACGTCGAGCAGTTCGGTCAAGGCCTCACGAGTGTCGACGAAGAGGAACGTCACCGGGGCGACGATCCTTCGACGACGTCGCGACCGCTCATGATCCAAGCCATCGTTCCCCCCGCCACGTTCGTCACCTCGAACCCCAGACCGGCGAGGTGGGCACACGCGCTCGCACTTCGACCACCGACCTTGCAGATCATGAGCGTGCCGTTGCCCCGCGGATCCCGGCATTCCTCGACCCGTTGCGCGAGCTCGGAAAGCGGAACCGAAACGGCACCGGGCACGTGACCGGAGAGGTACTCGTCCGTCTCGCGCACATCGACGAGAAAGGCGCCGGCCGCGAGCCGGTCCTCCAATTCGTCGATGTCGATCTCTCCGAAAAGTTCCTCGGTCACCCTGACAGGCTAACCGAGGTCCTCGGGGCGATTGGCGTTACGGAGCACCTCGGACGGAAACTCCACCGTCGCCACGCGCAGCAACCCGATGACGTTGCGCAAAGAGCGCCTCTCCATCGCCAACTCTCTCTCGATCGTCTGAATCGACGATCGACGCCACCAGGCGAACAAGGGTTGCGGGCCTTCGGAACACGAGGCCAGGATCACGTCGTCGAACGGGTGGTTCTCCAACGCCGACTGCAGTTCGCGGATCGCTTCACGGTCCAGGGCGATCAGGTCGACGGCCGCGACGAGGGTCCACTCTTCTTCGGCCGATCGGAGACTCGTTCTGATCCCTTCGAGTGGACCTCGGTCTTGTTCGAGATCCGGAACGTGCGCGAATCCGCAGTCACGAAATCGCTCTCCCGATCCCCCGATCAATCTGACGTTCACGAAACCCGAATCGACGAGCAGCCGCGCCAGGCGGATCGCCGCCGGCTGATCCTGCACCTCCATGAGTGCTTTGTCCCGACCCATTCGCGAGGACGCTCCCCCCACCAGGATCACCGCGGACCGGGAAGACATCGATCAGGCTTCGTCCGGAACGCCGTTCGGCTCGAGCTGGAGCACGAAGAGACGACACCGCTCCGCCTCGTCGAGTTCGCCGATCGTCCCGGCCGTGACACCGAGGCGACTCAACGCGCGCAGAAAGCCACGATTCGGCTCGTGACTCCATCGAAGGTACCCCGAACCACGCCAACCGTTCTGGCGGAGGAGGTCGAGTCCCCGGTGGTAGGCGACTCGATAACACGCGTACCGCTCGATCTCGTCGCGTGCCAGGTCGCCGAGGGCCACCCACGCATCGATCCAGCGGGGGTTCCGGGACACGATGTCGGCGACCAATCCTCGTCTCACCGTCGGGTCGGCGTCGAGAGCTCTCTTCAATTCGTGGCGCACGGCGGCATCGACCTCCGGCAACTTGGTGGACGGCGGACCTTGAGCGGAAAGGTTGACGGGGTTCTGCGACATGCCGGGAATCTAACGGGGTGCAGCAGATGCATGGTGTCGCACGTCGACTTTCCGTAGCCTTGCGTGCATGCACGCGCTCCTGTCCTTGTCCGTCGATCAATTGAAGAACGTTTCCCTCGCGGGGGTCATCGCACCGATCGTCGTCGGAGTGATCCTGATGAAGTTCGTGGCCAAAGCGATGGTACGAACGATCATCATGGTGATCGCCTTGGTCCTGGCCGTCGCCGTCTATTCCCAGCGGCAGGAAATCTCCGATTGTTACGACGACGCTCGTTCGGGTGAGGCGATCATCGACGCCGAGATCTCGTGCTCCTTTTTCGGGCAGGACGTGACTCTCACGCCCTAGTCGGGTTCGACCGATACGACCCGGTCCCAGGCACCCGATTCGAGACGTCGTATCAACGGAAGTACCAGCAGCGCGTAGAAGTCGTCGGCACTCGCCGAGTGCGCGTTGTGATGCGCGCCCGGCAGGACGACCATGCGACCGTCGATGGAGAGTTCCGACACGATTCGAGCCGATCGTCGGAAATCATCCCGAGACGCCTCCCCGCACCCCGACATCACCGGACACTCGATCCGAGCCCCCTTCCACGGTGCGCCGCGCCGCAAGGAGATCGACTCCGCCCGCAACGCCACGCCCTCGGCGCGTCGCGAATCCTTCGTGCGCTGAGGTAACCGCTCCCAGCGCTCACGTCCGACGAAACGACGCATGAAGGTTTCGGCCGCATCCTCGGGAGTGGCGGCCCGCGCGGCCACCGAGCCTCCGCCGTCCTTCGACCACCAAGATTCCCAACTCATGGGAGACTCGTACACGACGAGACCGCGAACAAGACCCGGAGTTTCCGCGGCCAGTCCCAACGCGATCGCGCCCCCGAGGCTGTGCCCCACGACGATGCTCGGGACGGGACCGATGACCGTGTGAAGATCCTCCATGTGAGCCGTGATGCTTCGATCTCCGGGCGCATTCAGGGAGCGGCTGTACCCCTGACGATCGTACGTGACCACTTCGCCGTGGGGCCGAAGGTGTTTGACGAGTCGCGCGAATCCGCTCTCACGATCCATCGACCCGTGCACCAGCACGAAGCGGTGAGGGCCTCCGTCGTGTCGCGAAACGTGCAGACCCGAGACGTGTCGGACTGTGGGATCGGTGGTCACACCTGATTATCTAGTCGGTCATGGAGATCATCCTCGTACGTCATGCAATTCCGCTCCGCCGCGAGGTGGAATCCGGGGCCGCCGATCCCGATCTGTCGGAATCCGGCGTCCGTCAGGCCCGTCTGATGGCCGATTACCTGGTCGACGAGGGAATCGACGCCTTGTACACCAGTCCCATGCGACGGGCGAAGCAAACCGCCGACGCGTTGGCGATGGTGACGGGGCTCACCGCGGTGGAGGTCGACGGTGTCGCCGAGTACGACCGACTCAGCAACGAATACGTCCCGATCGAAGAGTTGAAGGCGACCAACGATCCACGTTGGCAGGAGATGCTGAACGGCCAGTGGCCCCCGGCCCACGAGGAAGAGGACGTCTTCGTGTCCCGGGTGGTGTCGTCGGTGGAGCGGTTGATCGAGTCGCACCCCTCCCAGAAGGTGGTCGTGGTGTGCCATGGTGGCGTCATCAACGCCTACGCCGCCCACGTGCTGGGTCTGACCCTCGGTGGACAACGATCGTTCTTCTATCCGAACTACACGAGCCTCCACCGCTTCGCCGCCGCGCGCAGTGGCGAGCGAAGCATCGTGACCCTCAACGAAACCTCGCATCTGCGGGGCTCCGGGTTGCCCATCGGTCTGTTCCAGCGCTGAAGCCGGTAGAACGTGCGCCATGGCCGTCGACGACCTGATTTCCCACCTCGATCGATCCGTGTCCCCCGCGCACTCCACCGCGCACTCGGCGAGTCGTTTGCGGGAGGCGGGGTTCGAGGATGTCGCGTTCGATTCGTGGGGAACGAGTCTCCCTCCGCGCGGATTCGTCCGGTCGGCCGGGCTCCTGTTGGCCTGGTGCGGAACGGGTGGGCCATTCCGTGTCGTCGGGGCCCACACCGACAGTCCGACCCTGCGCCTCAAGCCACGACCCGACTCCGGATCACACGGCTGGAAGCAGATCGCCGTCGAGGTGTACGGCGGAATTCTCAACAACTCCTGGCTCGACCGTGATCTGGCGGTCGCGGGGCGTCTGATCCTCGACGACGGCCGGACGGTGCTCGTGGACACCGGGGATCCGGTGGCCCGAATTCCCCAGTTGGCGGTGCATCTCGATCGTGAGGTGAACGAGCGAGGTCTCGTCCTGGATCGCCAGATCCATCTCTCGCCCGTGTGGGGTCTCGGCACATCGACACCCGGGGATTTCATGGGATTGGTGGCCGACATGGCGGGCATCGAGCCATCATCCATCTCATCCCACGATCTGGTGATGTACGACACGACTCCGGCCCGCGTCCTGGCCGACGGAGCCCTCCTCGCGTCGGGTCGTCTCGACAATCAGGTCTCCTGTTGGGCCGCGACCAGCGCCATCATCGACGTCGCCCGTTCCGGAATCAACGAGAACACCTTCGTCATCGCACTCTTCGATCACGAGGAAGTCGGTAGCGAATCCACGCACGGAGCCGCCGGACCACAACTCGACTGGCTGCTGCGAACCTTGCACGGAGCCGATGACGGTTCCTTTCGTGACCGGTGTGCGAAGTCTCTTTGCGTCTCGGCCGACAACGCGCACAGTGTTCACCCGAACTACCCCGAACGCCACGAGCCCGGGCATCGTCCGATCGCCAATGGCGGACCCGTCATCAAATCGAACGCCAATCAGCGCTATGCGACGACGGCCGAAACGGCCGCGATGTTCGAAAAGGCGTGTGTGTCGGCCGGTGTTCCCTACCAGTGGTTCGTCTGCAGGAACACCATGCCTTGCGGCTCGACCATCGGTCCGATCACGTCCACGAGACTCGGTATTCCTACCGTCGACGTCGGTGTCGCGCAACTCTCGATGCACTC
>JAURHL010000102.1 GCA_030833305.1 Acidimicrobiales bacterium
GCAACGGTGTGGACCTGGTGTACGTCGGGTCGGCGCCCGACGGCGACGGGAACTGTTTCTCCGACAACACCTACCTCTCGTCGGTTCCGGACTCGATCGAAGAATCTCTGTCGTGTTCGAACCCGCTCGGGTTGGCCCGCCCCTCGGAGATCGAATTGGAACCGACGGTGCCAGGCCCCGATTACCGGACAATTCCCGTGCCTTCAGCGCAGCCGTCGATGCCCGACGCGCGTACCGCTCCGCGAACGATCGCCGACGGACCCCCCACGTATCCGAACATGGAAGACATCGTGGTGCCCGATGATCGCTGACGGTCCGTCCCGGCGTGCTCGACAGATCGGAGCGGCGATCGTGGCGTTGATCGTGGTGTCGACGACGCCATCCTGCTCCGAAGGGGAGAGTTCCGCTCCGACCCCGTTGACGCGTGAGCAGGCCACGTTGATGGCCGACGTTCTGTATCGCAATCGCGAGTCCGGTGGAGCGACGTTCACACTGTCCACTCCGCTCGGACCCGAGGGTGGCACGCTCACGTTGTTCGGAGAAGTGGACTGGGTGGGGCATCACGGACATGCGATCGTCACCACGTCCGAGCCCATCGACGACCCGCTGACCGAAGTGTGGTGGAGCCTCCAGAACGTGTTCGAGCGTCGACCCTCGTTGGACGAGGACTTGATCGACCTCGGCGTCGCCATGACCGCCTCGGTGATCGAACGCCCCGTCGACCTCGAGCGTCGACGAATCGACCAATTGATCGCGTTGATCATCGCTCTGGCGGCCGAGCAGCCCGAAAACGCCGAACTGATCCTGCAGACCGAGGGCTCGGCGTTCCTGCGTCTCGACGAACTACGAGGTGTCGACGTCGAGGTGCTTCGGTACGGAGAGCGTTCGATCTACTGGGTCGACCCGACCTCCGGCCGACTTCTTCGTTTCGAGGGAACCGACGAAAGTCGAACCTTCCCCATCGTGGTCGACTTGCTCGAGACGGGCGAGCGGGACATTCTCGTGGACATCGCCTTGCAGGTGCTGGCGTTCGACGACTTGCCGAACGATGTGACCGCACGATTGACCACCAGTCCCTGAGCGTCGACCGACGTCCCCACTGGTGCGTGGGACTACGATTCGTCCGTCGCGCGCGAGTTCGGGGGAGGACGCCATGGTGCGAGATCCGAGAAACAGTCAGATTCCGGGTTCGATGCAGGACGTGCCGCTGTCGGTGCATCATCTGTTCGACCGCGCCGAGCGCTACTTCGGACACAAGACCATCACCACCGCCACCGCCACCGGCATCGAGCGCACGACCTACGCCGAGTGGGCGGTTCGCACGCGCAAGTTGGGCACGGTGCTCGACCGGTTGGGCATCTCGTCGGCCGGTCGCGTGGCCACGTTCGCCTGGAACACCGCCCGACACCTCGAGTTGTACTTCGCCGCCCCGTGCACCGGACGCGTATTGCACACGCTCAATATCCGACTGTTCCCGGAGCAGTTGACCTACATCGTGAACCACGCCGAGGACGAGGTGATCTTCGTCGACAAGTCCATCTTCGGCTTGCTGGCACCACTGCTTCCGACGTTCGAGACGGTGAAGCACCTCGTCGTCATGGACGACGGAAAGGGCGAGATCCCCGCCGACACCGCGGGCATCAAGGTTCACGACTACGAGGAACTGCTCGCCACGGCCGAGCCGGCGACGTTCGCCGAGGTGCCTGAGCACACCGCAGCCAGCATGTGTTACACCAGCGGCACCACCGGTAACCCCAAGGGCGTGGTGTACACGCACCGCAGCACGTTCCTGCACACGATGGCCACGATGATGACCGACGGTTTGGGTGCCAGCGAGCGCGACAAGATCCTGCCGGTGGTTCCCATGTTCCATGCCAACGCCTGGGGACTCGCCCATGCCGCCGTGGCCTCGGGAGCCGACTTGGTGATGCCCGGTCCGGATCTGTCGGGTCCGGCCATCGCGAACCTCATCGTGAACGAGCGTCCCACCATCGCCGCCGGCGTGCCCACCATCTGGATGGGGGTGTTGCCCGAATTGAAGGGTCGCGACACGTCCAGCCTGCGGGCCATTCCGTGTGGTGGCTCGGCGGTGCCGCGGGCGCTGAGCGAGGCGTATCGCGAGCAGTTGGGTCTGCCCATCCTGCAGGCCTGGGGCATGACCGAAACCAGTCCCATCGCCGCGGTGTGTCACCTCGACTCGGACCAGTTGTTGCTCGACGTGAACGCCCAAGCCGACCTGCGCACGCAAGTGGGACGCATCGTGTTCGGCGTCGAGTGTCGGGTGGTGGAGCCGGGAACGACCACCAGCGTCCCGTGGGACGGCGAGAGCAGCGGCGAGTTGCAGTGTCGGGGCAACTGGATCGCGGCCACGTATTACAACGACGAGCGCGCCGGCGAGAGTTTCAGTTCCGACGGGTGGTTGCGCACCGGAGACGTGGCGGCGGTCGACGCGCGCGGGCGCATCCGCCTGCTGGATCGCACGAAGGACCTGATCAAGTCCGGCGGCGAATGGATCAGTTCGGTCGAGATCGAGAACGAACTCATGGCTCACCCCGACATTCGCGAGGCCGCGGTCATCGGTGTGTTACACCCCAAGTGGAGCGAGCGGCCGTTGGCCTGTGTGGTGCTGGAGCCCGGAAAGGAAGTTTCCAAGCAGGAGATCCTCGATTATCTGGCGCCGAAATTGGCCAAGTGGCAATTGCCCGACGACGTGGTGTTCATCGACGAGGTTCCCAAGACCAGCGTGGGCAAGTTCTCGAAGAAGACCCTGCGTGATCGTTTCGCGGATTACCAGTTGCCCACCATCTGAGGCGACAATGGTTCGCATGAATCGGAAGTCGCGTAACTCCACGTTCATCATCGCGGCGGCGTTCGTGTTGTTGCCGTTCGCACTCATGACGGCTTGTGCCCCCGATTCTCCCGATGCCACCGGGGGATCGAAGCCCGATGACGCTGGCTCGGCCATCACCACCACCATCGCGACCGTGCCACCCAACGGCGAATCGGTCACCGTGCAGGTACTTGACAACTCGTATCGCCCCATCGACATCGAGATCGCGGCCGGCACCGAGGTGGTGTTCGACAACCGTGGACGCAACGAGCACAACATCCTCCCGGACTCGGTGAAGGACGACGCGGGACTGGCGGAGATGTTGGCGACCGACTCGTCGCCGGCGGCGTGGGGCGTCGTGTCCACCGAGTTCGCCCCCGGAGAAGTTTTCCGGCACGTCTTCACGGCCCCGGGCGTCTACCCGTACTACTGCTCGATACACGGAGTCCCGGGGGTGGGTATGTACGGGGTCATTCGTGTCGACTGAGGTTCCGCACTAGATTGTCGTTGTCGCCTCCGCGACATCCTGAGGGGGAAAACATGAGACTGTTCCGCGCGCTTCTCGGCGTGTCCGTATTGAGCGTTTCGTTGCTCGCATGTGGTTCGGGCGACGACGACGCAGTGGATGCACCGTCGACCGAGGCACCCACTTCTGAGGCTCCGTCCACCGAGGCGCCGTCCACCGAGGCGCCCGTGGCCGGTGTGTTGAACGTGCCGGCCGATTACGCCACGATCCAGGAAGCCGTCGACGCGGCGGCCGAGGGTGATCTGATTCTCATTGCGCCGGGCACCTACAAGGAAGCCGTTCAGGTCACCACCGACAACATCGTCATCCGTGGCCTCGACCGCAACACCGTCATCATGGACGGCAACTTCGAACTCGACAACGGGTTCCGCGTCGTGGGCGCATCGGGTGTGGCCATCGAGAACATGACGGCCATGAATTACACGAAGAACGGGTTCTTCTGGACCGGCAGCAACAGCTACCGCGGTTCGTACCTCACGGCCTGGCGCAACGGTGACTACGGCATCTACGCCTTCGACTCCGTCGGCGGTCTGTTGGAGTATTCCTACGCCGCTGGTAGCCCGGATGCCGGCTTCTACATCGGCCAATGCTTCCCCTGTGACGCCGTCATCCGCAACGTGATCGCCGAGCACAACGGTCTCGGATATTCGGGCACGAACTCCGGTGGCAATCTGGTCATCGTGAACTCGGTGTTCCGCAACAACCGAGCGGGCATCGTTCCCAACAGCGGTAGCTACGAGCTCTGCTATCCGCAGCGCAAGACCACCATCGTCGGCAACCTCGTGTACTCCAACAACCAGCCCGACACGCCGGCCATCGACGTGGCGATCCTGGCGATGGGCAACGGAATCCTGAGTGCCGGTGGCGTGCAGAACGTCATCGAACGCAACCGCGTGTGGGACCACGACAAGACCGGAATCGGTCTCGTTCCTTTCCTCGAAGAGGATGCCAACGACGCCATTCCGGCCAAGGACGCTTGGGAGACCGACTGCGCCACCCAGAAGCAGCTGATGCCGGTCATCCCCGACGGTCCGTTGTTGTGGGATTCACAGGACACCGAGGTTCGTGGGAACGTGCTCGAGAACAACCGTCGCGCCGACATCGCCGTCGGATCGGCCGGTAGCAACCTCTGGGAGTTGGGCAACTGCTTCGAGGGAAACACCTTCACCACCTCGGCTCCGCTCGATCTGGAGACGCTGGCACCGTGCGGATCGCCGCTGACCGAGAGCGCCGGAGACTGGCTCGCTGGTGACCTCGCCGTCATCACGTGGCTGGTGGACGCCGAGACCGCACCGCCGTCGGTGGACTGGAAGACCGCCACGTTGCCCGATCTACCGCCACTGGAGAACATGCCCGATGCGGCCACCGCACCGGCCGTTCCGGCCAGCGCCACCCCGCCCACCATCGATCTGGCGGCCATCGTGGTCCCCGACAAGATCGACTGACGGGACACGGTCGACACCATTCTCATGACGACGCCGATCCGACGGGCCACGTCCGCGTTGCTCGTCGGATCGGCGTTCGTCGTTCTGGCGACGTCGTGCGCGCCGGATCCGAATGACCTCCGCGGTGCCGAGCACGATCACATGTCGATGCCGGTCGATTCGGCCGCGGTGATGGGCGCACCCGACCGACCGATCGCCGGACCACAAGGTGCGGTCGGGCAGTTCGTGGTCGAATGTCCGTACAGTCACGCGCTACCCGACGACCCCATCGTCTACCCCGGTGAACCCGGGGCCTCGCACATGCACGTGTTCTTCGGCAACGTCGCCGTGAATGCCGATTCGCGACCGGAGTATCTGCTCGGTCAGGACACCACCTGCGAGCAGAGGGCCGACACGGCGTCGTACTGGGCGCCGGCTTTGTATCACGACGACGAAATGCTGATCCCCGAGAAAAGCGTGGCGTACTACCGCGCCGGGCTGGACGTCGACCCGACGAAAGTCGTGACGTTCCCCTTCGGTCTGTACATGATCGCCGGGGACGCGATGGCCGTCGAGCCCCAACCCACGTCCGTGGTGGCGTGGAGTTGCGGTAGCGGGGCCATGCGATCGGAGACACCTCCGTCGTGTCCGTCGGGACGGGGTTTGCGTCTCGACGTCACGTTTCCCGATTGTTGGGACGGCGATCATCTCGACGTCGCCGGGCATCGCGAACACATGCGTTACTCGACGGCGGGAAAGTGTCCGTCGTCGCATCCGGTGCACGTTCCGCAATTGATCTTCTCGGTCGCCTATTCGTTCTCGGGGGACCCCACCGGCCTGAAACTGGCATCGGGCGGCGTGCTCACCGGCCACGCAGATTTCGTCAACTCCTGGGATCAGGACAAGTTGGAGGACGAGGTGAAGTACTGCCTCCACCGTGACGTGGTGTGCGGCGTCACCTCGGGTCGCGTCTCGGGATAGGGACGACCCGGTGGGGCGGGTCGTTCGAGGAATTCGGGCGCTTTTCCTTGCAATGAGACAGAAAGGGTCTTAGTGTCTCACCCATGACCACGGTCACAGTCGCGAGTCCGGAAGACCGAGTGCTCGATGCGGCTCGCCGTTGTGTCGACCGATGGGGACTGAGCAAGTTGACCATCGACGACGTGGCCACCGAGGCCGGCGTCTCCCGCGCGACGTTGTACCGCCTCTTCCCCGGCGGCAAGGACGTGATGTTCGACGCGTTGCGCGTGCGCGAACTCCAGGAGTTCTTCTCCGGTATGCGCGACAACCTGCACGAGGTGGAGTCCTTGCTTGATTTCTCGGTGCAGGTCGCGGGTTACGCGATCCGGGAGATGCGCAACGACGAGCACCTCGCCATGATGCTGGCCACCGAAGAAGGCACGGCACTGAAGTCGCTGACGGTCGAGGGCTTGCCGCGCATTCTCCGTGTCGCGTCGGAGTACATCACCCCGTTGATCGGTGAGTTCTTGGATCGTGATCGAGCCGAGGCGTACGTCGAACTGTTGGCCCGACTCGTCATTTCGTACTTCCTCGCTCCGAGCGAGCACTTCGATCTCGCCGACCCCGAGTCCGCGACCAATCTGTTCCGCCCCTTCGTCGCCGCGTTCGAAAACGTGACGGTGGGTTGAACCACGACGATTTCCCGACCAAAGATTCTCGACAACACAAGGAGACAGCAATGAGCATCACCGAAAGCGAAAACCAGCAGATCCTCGGTCGTTCCGACCTGAACGACGTCGAGGCGATCCTGGCGATCCCGACCGTGGATCCGACCGAGGTCGAGCACATCGTCAAGGACAACGCCGACGCCATCTTCACGTGGGACTACTCGCTCTCGCGCCCCGCGTTGCGCAAGCTCTACGAGAAGGCCAAGACCGGTCAGTGGAACGCCACCACCGATCTGCCCTGGGACAAGGACGTCGATCTCGAGGCCGAAGTGTCCAAGGACCTGGCCGCCATGGCGTCCGGTCTGACCGCCACGCACTACGACGGCACGCCGGCCGAGAAGTGGGGCGACAAGGAATGGACCGACTTCGCCATGGAGCAGCGTCGCTGGAGCCTGTCGCAGTTCATGCACGGCGAGCAGGGGGCGCTGTCGGCCTCGGCGCAGGTGACCGAGAGCGTGCGCTGGGTGGACGGCAAGTTCTACGGCGCCACGCAGGTGATGGACGAAGCGCGGCACCTCGAGGT
>JAURHL010000103.1 GCA_030833305.1 Acidimicrobiales bacterium
AGCTGCCAATGGTGCTCGCAGTTATGGGTGTCGTCATTCAGGCGGGCACCATGAACCTGCAGGAAATAGTTGTTGCACAAAATGCTGGATCAATATTCGGCATCAGCACTTTTGGTAACCCCTATGTGATCACGCAGTTCGTCGGGTTCATCGTGTTTATGATCGCGATTCAAGCCGAACTCACACAGGCACCGTTTGACATGCCGATTGCCGAATCCGAATTGGTATCGGGTTACATGACCGAATACTCTGGCTTCCGCTTCCTTATTTTCTTCATTGGTGAATTCGCAACTGCTGGCGTGTTCTCCATGATTGCTTCAGTTCTCTTCCTCGGTGGTTGGGCAGTTCCGTTCTCGTGGTTCGGTTGGACCAACTTGAATGACATCGACAACTGGATGAACGTGGTCGGTCCGCTGATCATGGTCACCAAGATGATGTTGCTCTCCTTCATCATCATGTGGGTCCGATTCAGCTACCCACGATTCCGTGAGGATCAGTTGCAGCGGTTCGCGTGGAAGGTTCTCGTCCCCGTCTCCCTGGTGAACATCATGATCACCGCGATCTTGAAGGTGGCGTTCTGATGCCCAAGGTCCCCGGACTCCTGAAGGGTCTCGGCGTCACGCTGAACACCCTCAAGCGCACCACGATCGACGGTGCGAACACCGTTCAGTACCCGCACGAGAAGGAAGCGCCCCCGGTTCGCGCGCGCGGCGTCATCGCCCTGCGCGAGGACAACTGCACGTCCTGCATGCTGTGCGCACGCTCCTGTCCGGACTGGTGCATCTACATCGAGGGCCACAAGGAACTGGCGCCGCCTCGTCGCGCCGGTGGCAAGCCCCGTCAGGTGAACAAGCTCGATCGCTTCGACATCGACTACGCGCTGTGCATGTATTGCGGCATCTGCGTCGAGGTCTGTCCGTTCGACGCCCTGTTCTGGAGCCCCGAATACGAGTACAGCGAGCCGCGCATCGCCGACCTGTTGCACGACAAGGCGAAGCTGGGCGAGTGGATGGAGACCGTGCCCGAGGCACCCGCCCTCGAGGCCGGCGCCGAGAAGAAGGGCAAGAAGTGATGTTGGCCGCCGATCTGCTCGTGGCCCAGAACATCGGCTTCGGAATCATCGCTTTGCTGATGGTCGTCGGTGCTCTGCGGGTGGTCACGGTGAACAACGTGGTTCACGCCGCGCTCTGGCTGGTCGTGGTGCTGTCCGGAGCCGCCGCTCAGTACCTGCTGTTGTCGGCCGAGTTCGTGGCCATCACCCAGGTGTTGGTGTACGTCGGTGCGGTGATGGTGTTGTTCCTCTTCGGAACCATGCTCACCCGCGCGCGCATCGGCGCCGAGAACGATCTCAACAACAAGAACTGGAAGATCGCCATCCCGGTGTCGCTGTTGATGCTGGGCGTGATGTCATGGGTGATCGTCGACGGTTTCTCGGACGAGAAGCTCATCGAGAACCCGGGTGAGATGGCCCAAGTACCGGTCCAGCTGATCAGTGACGACATCTTCGGCCCGTACCTGTTGCCCTTCTGGGCGCTGTCGTTCGTACTCCTCGTCGCCGTCATCGGCGCCATCGTGTTGGCGCGGAAGGACTGAGACCACCATGTTGACCGCTCAATTCCTGCTACTCGGCGCCGTGCTCTTCTGCATCGGTGTCTACGGGGTGCTGGCGCGCAAGAACGCCGTCATGGTGCTCATGAGCATCGAGCTCATCTTGAACTCCGTCAACCTGAACCTGTTGGCCTTCTCGGTGCGCCACGGTTCGGTCGACGGCAACACGTTCGCCTTGTACATCATCGCCATCGCCGCCGCCGAGGTCGGTGTCGGTTTGGCCATGGTTCTGTTGATCTACCGCAACCGGCGCACGATCGCGCTCGACGACCTGTCCGAGATGAAGGGCTGATCGATGCTCGCCGCCGAAGCAACCGCAGAAGTTCACGCCTCCTCCGGGTGGTTCCTGGAGCACGCCTGGGTGATCCCGATCATCCCGGCCGTCGCCTTCGCCCTCATCATCTTCTTCGGCAAGAAGATGCCCATGAAGGGCAGCGAGTTCGGCGTGGCGTCCATGCTCGCCTCGTTGGTTCTCGCCGTCGGTGCCGCGTGGCAGTGGATCCAACGGGTCGACGGGGTCGCCGGCGCCGCCCACTCGGCCGCGGAGGAAGGCGCGCACCATGCCGCTCCGTTCGTCGGTCCGATCATTCGTGAATGGACCTGGTGGCAAAGCGGCGGCTTCGAGTTCGGCATCGGCCAGCACATCGACGGTCTTGCGCTCACGTTGCTCGTCGTCGCATTTATCTCGACGCTCGTGCAGGTCTACTCACTTGAATATTTGCGTGGTGACCGTAGGTACACGCACTTCTTCGCCGCACTTACACTCTTCTCGGGCGGCATGTTGGCCATGGTTCTAGCCGACAACACGATTTTGTTCTTGCTGGGCTGGGAGATCATGGGTCTCTGCTCGTTCATGCTCATCGGTCACTGGTGGGAGGAGGAAGCCAACTCTCGAGCCGCGTTGAAGGCTTTCTTCACGGTCCGCGTCGGCGACATGGGTCTGCTGATCGGAACCGGCATCTTGTTCTTCTCGGCCAACAGCTGGACCCAGGAGCACCTCGGAGTGTCCGGTTTCAACATCAGCGGCTTGTCGGCCTGGGCGATGTCCGGTGCGGCCAGCCAGAGCGCGCTCACCTGGGGTGCGGTGGCGTTGTTCGTCGCGTGCATCGGCAAGAGCGGTCAGTTCCCGTTGCACACCTGGTTGCCCGACGCCATGGCCGGTCCGACCCCCGTCAGTTCGCTGTTGCACTCCAGCACCATGGTGGTCGCCGGTGTGTTCCTGGTCGGTCGGCTCTACCCGGTGTTCTGGGAGGGCATGAAGATCGGTGACACCAACATCAACTTCATCGTTCTCATCGGTGGCATCACCATCGTCATCGCCGCGCTGTTGGCGTTCGTGCAGCACGACATCAAGAAGGTGCTGGCGTACTCCACGGTGTCGCAGCTGGGTTACATGATGCTGGGTCTGGGTGCCGGTGCGTGGCTCCCGGCGATCTTCCACATCTTCACCCACGCGTTCTTCAAGGCGTGTCTGTTCCTCGCCGCCGGCTCGGTCAGTCACTCCGGTTCGCACCACTCCTTCGACATGAAGAAGGACATGGGCGGTCTGGCCAAGAAGATGCCCGTCACCGCCACCACGTGGATCATCTCGACGTTGGCCCTCGCGGGCGTCTTCCCGCTGGCCGGCTTCTTCTCGAAGGACGAGATCATCGACAACGTGGGCCACAACGGTTACAACGCGTTCATGATCGTGGGTCTGTCGGGCGCGTTCCTGACCGCCGCCTACATGACCCGCGCCACCTATCTCACGTTCTTCGGCGAGGCTCGTGGTGCGGCGGCGGGCGAGCATCACGACGAGCACGCCGCCCATGACGCGCACACTGACCATGGCGTCCATGACGCTCACGTCGGCCATGACACGCACGCGGCCCATGATGACCACGACGCCCATGCGGCGCACGGTGATCACGGTCCGCACGAGAGTCCGAAGCTCATCACGGTTCCGCTCATGATCCTCGCCGCGCTGGCGTTGGTGGCCGGTCTGGCCAACGCCACTCCCTTCGGTTCGAACTGGGAACGCTTCAAGAAGTACGTCGAGCCGAGCAGCGAGTACGTGGTGGCCGAGTCGGCCGTGGCGAGCGGACCCGGGGAGTCGATCGTCCTGCCCGCGGCGGAAGAAGGCGAGAAGAAGGAAGGTTGCGCCGTCGTCGCCCCCGAGGAGGGCAAGGTCTGCTACTTCCCGACGGTCAGCCACGCCAAATTCAAGTGGTCGAAGGCGGCGCTCTCCCTCGTCATCGTGGCCTTCGGCTTGATCTCCAGTTGGCTGTTCTGCGTTCAGTACTACACCCGTCGCAATCGTCGACTCGTGGGGCTCACCGAACGCAACGTCGTCCTCCGCGGTGGCTACAAGGTGCTGTGGAACAAGTACTACCTCGATGCGCTCTACGAGAAGGTCATCGTGCGAGCGGTCGCGTACCCCATTTCCCGGGCGGCGTACTGGTTCAACCAGAACGTGCTCGACGGCATCGTCAACGCGGCGGGCAAGATCTCGCGTCGCGTGGCCGGGTGGGTGTACCGCAACATCGATCAGCGCGTCGTCGACGGCGCAGTGAACGGCTCGGGCGCCGCGGCCCGGGGCACGGGCGGAGCGTTGCGCCCCGTGCAGTCGGGCAAGGTCAATCAGTACGGAGCGCTGCTGTTCGCTGCGGCCGCCATCGGCGCTCTCATACTCGTCATCATCAACACCTGAGGAGAAACACGGCATGGACGTACTCCGTGATCAAAACTGGGTGCTCAGCGTGGGCACGTTCCTGCCGCTCGTCGGCGTGCTCGTGATGCTGTTCATCCCCAAGGCCGACGAGGAGCTGAGCAAGCTCGTGGCTCTCGTCACCGCCGTGGCGACGCTGGGTGTGGGTGTCTACACCCTGACCCAGTTCGACTTCGACCAGGCCGACAAGTTGCAGTTCTTCGCCGACGCGGAGTGGATCAAGGTGATCTCCAGCAACTACACGATCGGTCTCGACGGAATGAGCCTGCCGCTCTACTTCCTCTCGATGGTCGTGACCGTGCTGGTGATGATCTACTCCTGGAACCACATCCCGTCACCGGGCAATCCGAAGGCGTTCCTCATCCTGATGCTCATCTTGCAGACGGGTATGGCCGGAACCTTCATCGCCCAGGACCTGATCTTGTTCTTCGTGTTCTTCGAAGTGGTCCTGTTGCCGATGTACTTCATGATCGGCGTGTGGGGTGGCGAGCAGCGCCAGTACGCCTCGCTCAAGTTCTTCCTGTACACGATGTTCGGCTCGGCTCTCATGCTGGTCGCGTTCATCGCCTTGTTCTTCAAGGTGCGTGGCGCCCTGCCCGAGGGTGTCGAGGCCTCCTTCTCGATTCCGCAGCTCGCCGAATACGGCGGACTGCTCGGTCGGTCCGCACAGATCTGGATCTTCGGCGGCATGTTCGTGGGCTTCGCGGTGAAGGTGCCCATGTTCCCGTTCCACACCTGGTTGCCCGACGCGCACACGCAGGCCCCCACACAGGGCTCGGTCATCCTGGCCGCCATCCTCTTGAAGTTGGGCACCTACGGTTTCGTTCGTATCGCGATCCCGATCCTGCCCGAGGCCGCCAAGGAATGGGCACCGTGGATCGGTTTGCTGTCGGTGATCGGAATCATCTACGGAGCGCTGGGCTGTCTGGCCCAGACCGACATGAAGCGTCTCATCGCCTTCTCGTCGGTGGCGCACATGGGCTTCGTCATGCTCGGTATCTCGACGCTCACGCCGATGGGCTTCAACGCCGCCATCTTCGGAATGGTCGCCCACGGCCTCATCACCGGCATGCTCTTCTTCATCGCCGGCAGCGTGAAGGAGCGGTACCACACCCTCGAGATCGCGCGTCTCGGCGGCATGCTCAAGCAGATGCCCAAGCTCGGATGGATCCTCGGATTCTGCGCCATGGCCTCGCTCGGCCTTCCGGGTCTGGCCGGCTTCTGGGGCGAGTTCCCGGCGATCCTGTCGGCGTACTCGCCAGCGGTCGGATTGCCCGAGGAGACGTTCCGTACCTTCATGGTGATCGCCGCCCTCGGAACGGTGTTCGCCGCGGCCTACCTGTTGTGGCTCTTCCAGCGCACCGCCTTCGGTGAGCCCAAGCCCGAGTTCGCCGGCAACGACCATGGTCATGGTCACGGTCATGGTGCGCACGGCGACGACGCGCACGATGACGATCTGCACGACGTGAACATCTTCGAGTGGATCGCCTGGACACCCTTCCTCATCGCCATCGTGGTGTTCGGTGTGTACCCGCAGCTGATGTTCAAGGTCATCGACCCCGCCGTGCAGGTGGCGCTCAAGGCCTTCGGAGGCTGATCCGTGTTGTCCTCGATCCTCGCTCAGGTGCCGTGGCAGTCACCCACCATCGACTACCACGCCATTGCCCCGGAGATCGTGCTCGCGGGCGGTATCTGCCTGATCATCCTGGTCGATCTCTTCACCAGTGAGAGTCGCAAGTGGATCACGGCGACCCTGACGGGTTTCGTGATGCTCGGCGCGCTGTTGCCGGTTCTCACCCTGGCGGTGTCCGATGTCGACGTGCGGTCGATGTTCGACGGCCGCTACGTGGTCGATGAGTTCTCCCTCACCCTGAAAGCGTTGTTCCTGGTGACCGGTTACGTGGTGGTGCTGATGTCGCAGAACCACGTGGAAGAGGGCGACTATTACCAGGGCGAGTACTACACGCTTCTTCTGACGTCGGTCACCGGCATGGTGATGATGGCGTCCAGCCGTGATCTGGTGAGCATCTTCGTGGCGCTCGAGTTCCTCAGCATTCCGGCGTACATGCTGGCCGCGTGGCGCAAGCGTGATCGCAAGAGCAACGAGGCGGGCGTGAAGTACTACCTGCTCGGTGTGTTCGCGTCGGCCGTGATGTTGTACGGCATGAGCCTGCTGTACGGAGTCACGGGAAGCACGCTGCTCTCCGAGATCGGATCCAAGCTCACCGTCGAGGGTCAGTTCGGTGGCGTCGAGGCACTGGCCATCACGTTCGTGATCATCGGATTCGCCTTCAAGGTGTCGGCCGTTCCGTTCCACTCGTGGGCTCCCGACACCTACGAGGGTGCTCCCACTCCGGTGACCGCCTTCTTGTCGGTGGCCAGCAAGGCGGCGGGTTTCGTCGCGTTGGTGACCCTCATCTACGTGGGCTTCCCGCAGGCTCAAGACGTGTGGCAGCCGTTCATCTGGGTGATGGCCGCGGTGACGATGACGGTGGGCAACCTGTTGGCTCTGCGTCAGACGAACATCGTGCGCATGTTGGCCTACTCGAGCATCAGCCAGGGTGGATTCATCCTGATGCCCTTGGCGGTGGCGGGCACCGGCGACGCCGCCGGTCCGGCCTTGCAAGCCGTCATCGTGTACCTGTTGGTGTACGCGGCCATGAACCTCGGCATGT
>JAURHL010000104.1 GCA_030833305.1 Acidimicrobiales bacterium
GTGATTCGGCGGCTTGTTCGGCATCGAAACGCACGACGGCCACGGCATCGAGACCGGTGTCGCGCAACAGTTCGATCTTCTGCTCGTGATCGGTGAGCAACTTGGGTGCCGACTCGGGACGCACCAACGAGGCCGGGTGACGATCGAAGGTGACCAGAACGGACTTCGATCCGTCGCGCCGGGCACGGTCGACCACCTTGTCGATGATCGTGCGATGGCCCACGTGAAGTCCGTCGTAGGCCCCGATGGTGACGACACTGCGCTCCCCCGGCCACGGGCACGCGGAGAAATCGTCGACGATCAGCACGGTGGCTCAGGCTACCGATGGACCGGCGACCACGAACCGGACGTGACGCGACTCACCGTTGACCGAGAACGATGGCGGGGCGGGCCATCCCCTCACCCACCTTGTGATTGGCGAACGGTTCGAACACCGCCAGCACGTCGGCACCGTCCACCACGGCCCATGGTGCCGGACCCGATGACTCGAACATGCTCTCGGGCAACACCCGGCCCACCTTCACGGCGGCCCGAATGGCGTCGTCGGGAGCCACGTGCGACAGCGTCCGCACGCAGTCCGACACCGGACGCAACGAATCGCCGATGTTGCCTTCGGTCAAGGCATCCAGGGGAACACAGTCCGTCACGTCGAATCGTCCGACCGCGACACGACGCAGGTCGCGCACGTGCGCACCTCCACCCAACAAGTGCCCGAGATCAGCGGCCAGGGTTCGGATGTAGGTACCCGACGAGCACTCCACGCGAACGCGCACGATGTTCGCCACGATCGAGTGCACCTCGAATCGATGTACCGTCACCGGACGCGCCTCGCGCTCCACTTCGATTCCCTCGCGAGCCAACTCGTGCAGTCGCCGCCCGTCGACCTTCAGCGCCGACACCATCGGCGGAACCTGCATGATCGGACCCGACAGGTTCGCGTCCACCACGCGCTGCAACGACTCGATCGTCAGGCCCGCGACGACCTCGGACATGTCGTGCGTGGCGGTCACCTCGCCGGCGGCGTCCAGAGTCGACGTCTCGGTACCCAGCACCACCTCGGCCGTGTAGGCCTTCGACGTGACGGGGCTCTCGACCGTTCCACCGGGCACCACGTCGAGATAGCGCAACAACCGTGTGGCGTCACCGACGCCCAACAACAGCACGCCCGTGGCGTCGGGGTCCAGAGTTCCCGAATGCCCCACCTTGCGCTCGTGCAGCAGCCGACGCACGCGGTCCACCACGTCGTGGCTGGTGATGCCGGCGGGTTTGTCGATCGCCAGGAGGCCGTGCACCGTGGCCGGCTTGCGTCGGGCCATGATCAGATCTGGTCGTAGACGTCCGGGTCCAGGGGCACGTCACGCGCCGGACTGGGGTTGTCGCGCAGGATCTTCTCGATGCGCTCGGCGGAACGAATCACGTCGTCGGGGCGGAACGACAAGATCGGAGTCTTGCGCGCGCGCACCTGCCGGGCCACCGACGCCTGCAGGCGGATGCGGTGCTCCCCCAACACCTCGATGATCTGGGCGTCACCCTTCTCGCCACTCAACGAGTCGAAGTAGATGATGGCGCGGTTCATCTCGGGGTCGACGTCGACCCGAGTGACGGTGACGAACTCCAGACGTTCGTCATCGATGCGCACCAACTCGTCGGCCAGCACCTCGCGCAGGGTCTCGCCCAAGCGAACCGCGCGCGGATAACTGTGGGTGGTGGACTTCCGCGGAGCACGACCCTTCGCCATGGGGTCAGGCTACCCAACCCCGTGAGAACTTCTGGGTCGAGCGATCCTTCGAGGATCCTCAGTCGAAAACCGGAGCGGAACGATTCGAACGCTTCAGTTCGGCGACACCGGGGGTGGTGGCCACGATCTCGACGGCGTCCCACAGGCGCAACGCTTCGGCACCGCGCGGGATGCGTGCGATCACCGGACCGAAGAACGAACCCTCGTCGGCGGCTCCGGGGTGGAAGGTGAGGATCGGAGTGCCGACGTCACGACCCGTGCGACCCAATGCCACCTCGGTGTCGGCGGCGATCACGGCATCCAGCGACTCGTCGAACGCCGCGTCGATCAAGGTGGCGTTCAAACCGGCGATCGACAACACCTCGCCCACGAAGGACTCGGTGCTGGCGGCGAAGTCGTCGCGACGACTCTTGTTGTGGCCCTCGGTTCCCAGAGTCGCATAGAAACGTCCGACGGCCTCGTTGCCCAGTTCGGCATCGATACGCGCGGCCACCCGCAGGGCCTCGTGACCCATGGCGTGCCAACGCTTGTACTGCTCCGAGTACCAGTCGGCGGTGTTGGATGCGTTCAGCAATTTCAAGGAGATGAAGCGCCACCGCACGTCGTAAGCGCGAAGTGATTTGACCTCTTCCACCCAGCGCGACGTGATCCAGGCCCACGGACAGACCGGGTCGAAGAAGAACTCCAGATCGGCGCCTTTCTGATGCGACACGTTCGATCCTTTCGGGTCAGGTACGGACGACGAGCTTCTCTTCGAACGTTTCGATGAGATCGCCCTGCTTCAGGTCCTGGAAGTCGGACAAGCCGATACCGCATTCGAAGCCCTCGCGGACCTCGCGCACGTCGTCCTTGAATCGACGCAACGACGTGATGGCACCCTTCCAGATGATGACGCCCTCGCGCAGGAAGCGCACCTTGGTGCCCCGCGTGATCTGTCCCGACCGCACGTAGCAACCGGCGATGGCGCCGATCTTGGGCACGCGGAAGACCTCGCGGACCTCGGCTTCGCCGGTGACCACTTCCTCGAACTCGGGAGCGAGCATGCCGACCATGGCGCTCTCGATGTCCTCGAGGAGCTTGTAGATGATTTCATAGGCTCGAATCTCGACGTGCTCGGCCTCGGCCAGTTCGCGAGCCTTGCGGTCGGGACGCACGTTGAAACCGATGATGGTGGCGTTGGTCGCCGCCGCCAACGTGATGTCGTTCTCCGTGACGCCACCGACGGCGCGGTGCACGAAGGCCAACTTCACCTCGTCGCGCTCGAGACGTTTCAGGCTCTCGGTGACGGCCTCGAGTGAGCCCTGCACGTCGGCCTTCAACACCAGGTTCAAGGTGGCCACTTCGCCGGCCTGAATCTGCGAGAACACGTCCTCCAACTTCACGCCACGCTGAACGCGGGCATCGCCGCGCTGGGCCTTGGCGCGCAGACGCTGTTCGCGCGCCTCGCCAACCGTGCGAGCGGTCTTCTCGTCGGGGGCCACTCGGAACTCGTCACCGGCGTTGGGCACGCTCGACAGACCGAGCACCTGCACGGGAGTCGATGGTCCCGCTTCCTTGATCTGCTTACCCTTGTCGTCGATCATGGCGCGCACACGACCCCATGCTCCGCCGGCAACGATGGGATCGCCCACCTTGAGCGTTCCCTTGTCGACGAGGATGGTGGCCACGGGACCACGACCGGTGTCGAGGTTGGCTTCCAACACCACGCCCTTGGCGCGGCCGGTCGGGTTCGCGGTGAGCTCTTCGACCTCGGCCACCAAGGCGAGCTGTTCGATCAGGTCGTCGACGCCCAGATTCTGCTGGGCCGACATCTCGACGCAGATGGTGTCGCCGCCCCAGGACTCGGGAACGAGTTCCTGCTCGGCCAACTGCGCCAGGACGCGTTGCACGTCGGCGTTCTCCTTGTCGACCTTGTTGATGGCCACGACCATGGGCACACCGGCCGCACGAGCATGACTGATGGCCTCGACGGTCTGGGGCATGACACCGTCGTCGGCGGCCACCATCAACACGACGATGTCGGTGACCTGCGCACCGCGGGCACGCATCTGGGTGAACGCCGCGTGACCCGGGGTGTCGATGAAGGTGACCTTCTTGCCGTTCTGGTCCACCTGATACGCGCCGATGTGCTGGGTGATGCCACCGGCTTCACCGGACACCACGTTGGCGTTGCGGATCTTGTCGAGCAGCGTCGTCTTGCCGTGGTCGACGTGGCCCATGACGGTGATGACCGGTGGCCGCGGGGCCTGGGCATCTTCGTCGTCATCGTCGCTGTCGTCGAACAACGCTTGCAGTTCCAATTCTTCTTGCTGACCCGGTTCGACCAACAACAGTTCGGCGCCGATCTCGAGGGCGAACAGTTCCATCTGCTCGTCGGTCAGCGTCATGGTGGCGGTCACCATTTCGCCGTTCTTCATGAGGAACAGCACGACGTCGGCCGCGGTGCGATTCAGGCGCGGAGCGAATTCCTGCGCCGACACGCCCCGCTCGACCACGATGGTGCCTTCGGGCACCGGAGCGCCGGTGGCGCTGTAGCTCTGCATCGACGGCTGCAGTTCTTCCTCACCACGACGTCGACGACGACCACCACTTCGGGGCGCACGACGACCACCACTGGGGCGTGCGCCACCACCGGGGCGTCCACCACCGGGGCGTCCGCCACCGGGACCGCCGGGGCCGCCGGGACCACCGGGGCCGCCGCCGGGACGCGGACCACCAAAGGCGCCGGGAGCACCTCCCGGACGCGGACCACCGGGACGCGGACCACCAAAACCACCGGGACGCGGTGCACCGGTGCGGGGGCCGCCGTAACCGGCGCCGCTCGGGCGCGATCCGGGGGCCGGCGCGGTGCGCGGACCACCGGGGGGCGGCGGAACCGGACGACCCGTGGCCGACATCGGTCGACCGGGCGGGGGCGGGGGCACGGGGCGACCCGAGGGCGACATCGGACGCGGCGGAGGCGGCGGGGCGGACGGGCGAGTCGGCGCAGCCGCGGGAGCTGTCGGAGCACTCGCGGCCGCGGGGGGCGAGGGTGGGCGTGGTGCATCGGGGCGGGTCACGGGAGCCGCCGGGCGCGCCACGTCCTTGGTGGCGTCGCGACCCGAGATCACTCGACTCGACTTCACGGCCGGGGCCGGTTCGGTCGGCGCGGTGTCGGTCGTGACGGGTGCACTGGTCGGAGCGCTCGCGGCGGCCGCAGGCGTCGCCTCGGCGACAGGGGCAATCGATGACGATGTCGGTGATGCGACTTCGCCGTCGGGATCGACGCTCGTCTTGGCGGCGGTCTTGGCCGGGGCCTTCTTCGCGGTCGTCTTCGGTGCCGCACCGGCGTCCTCGCCGTCCGCGTCGGCCTTGGTTGTCTTCTTCGTGGCCTTGGCCGGCTTGGCTTCCTCGGGTTGTACGTCGCGTACCAGACCCTGAGCCTTCGCCTTACGCTCCAGCAACGATGCGAACGCGTCGACCAGGGACGATTGAGGCGACTTCGCCTCGACCTGCTCCCTCTTGCAGAGTTCCATCAACTCGGCATTGGTCATACCCAGCTTCTTGGCGAGTTCGCTTACTTTGATCTTGGCTGTTGCCACGCGACGTTCAGTCCTTCGTTGCTCTGTGGCCGAGCGAACCCGGCACGTTTGGTTACTTTGCCATGGTTAGGCGGTTCCTGAGATTGGTATTCTTGGTGTGGGACCGGACCCCGAAGGACCGATCGAAACCTCGAGTCGCAAACGCTCGCTCGAGACAATTCTGTGATTCCGCGCAGACCCACGCTCCGCGACCCACGGCGGTGCGCGACTCGCACACCTCTCCGTTCACCGCGCGAACGAAACGTCGCAATGCCGACTGCTCCCGACGGGAACGGCATCCAACGCACGTGCGGATCGGAGCGGACGCAACGGTCATGTTCAGGCGTTCTCCGTCGATTCCGGAGCGGCCGGCTGACCCGACATGCGCTCCCACTCCTGGAGGCTCATGACGGACCCGTCGGCAGCGTGCCATTCCTGCTCACCGGTCTCGGGGTTGACCTTCCATTCGCCGTCGGCGAAGCCATCCTCGAAGATGCCGTTGAGCTCGTTCTGGTACTGCGTCTCGCTCTTGATGTCGATGCGCACACCGGCCAAACGCGAGGCCAGACGGGCATTCTGACCCTCCTTGCCGATGGCCAGGCTGAGCTGGAAATCGGGCACGATCACGTCGGCCTGCGTGCGGTCCTCGCTGAGGCGAACCTCGGTGACCTTGGCCGGCGACAGGGCCTTGGCGATGAAGTCGGCCAGGTCCTCGCTGAAGGGGATGATGTCGATCTTTTCCTGATTCAGTTCGTTCACGACCATGCGCACGCGTCCGCCGCGCGCGCCCACGCAGGCACCCACGGGATCCACGTTGCTGTCGTTGCTGTGCACCGCGATCTTCGTGCGGTGACCGGGCTCGCGCGAGCAGGCCTTGATCTCGACCACACCGTCGGCGATCTCGGGTACCTCCAGCTCGAACAGACGCTTCACCAGACCGGGGTGCGTGCGACTGACCACGATCTGAGGGCCGCGCTCGGAGCGGCGCACCTCGACGATGTAGGCCTTCACGCGCGTGCCGGGGTTGGCGCGCTCGTAGGGCACCTGCTCACTCTGCGGCATGAGCGCTTCGACCTTGCCCAAGTCGAGCAGGGCGTAACGGTGATCGTTCTGCTGCACGATGCCGGTGACGATGTCGCCCTCGCGGTTCGCGTACTCCTCGAACTTGCGGTCGCGCTCGGCCTCACGGATGCGCTGGCCCATGACCTGACGGAAGGTCTGAGCGGCGATGCGACCCAACTCGTTCTTGCTCGGGGTGTCGTCACGCTCGTTGACCCAATTGCCGTCTTCGTCGATGTCGTAGGCGATGAAACTCATCTCCAACGTGTCGGGATTCAGCATCACCTCGACCTCTTCGGCCGCGCCCGGGCGCTTCTTGTAGGCCGTGGCCAACGCATCGACCAACACCTGCAACAGAGTGTCCTCGGAGATGTTCTTCTCCTGGGCCAACAGCTTGATCGCTTCTTTCATGTCGAGATTGCTCATGACTCAGGGCTCCTGGTCGTCGTGGGTATCTGTTTCGTCAAAATCCGGGTCGTCAACGTCTGCATCTTCGTCAGCGGACAAGTCTGCCGTGGCCGAGCCCGATTCGGCTCCGGCCCGAGAACCAGAAACCGAACTTTTGCCCCGGGCGCCCTTCTTGCCACCCGAACCGGGCTTGG
>JAURHL010000105.1 GCA_030833305.1 Acidimicrobiales bacterium
GTTGCGGGGGACCTTGATCCAGGGGAGGTCCTTGTCGACGCGCGGCTCACCGGGCAGACCCAGCACCTGTTCGCCGAGAATGTTGCGCATGATCTCGCTGGTGCCACCCTCGATGGAGTTGGCCCGCGAACGCAGGAACGAGTGGCGCACGCCGCCTTCGGCGCCGTCCACGCTGAGGTTGTCGGGACGACGGAACGTGTAATCGAAATCGATCATGCCGTTGGCGCCCATCAACTCGACGGAGAACTCGGTGACCTTCTTGTTGAACTCGGCCAGCATCAACTTGGCGATGGAGCCCTCGGGACCGGGGTTGCCGGCCTTGGCCGCCTGGGCCGCCCGCATGTTCGTGAGACGCAGCACCTCGCTCTTGCACCACAGGCGCATCAACTGGTCCAGATGCGCGCGATCGCGCTGGTCGGCGGGACGCTCCTTCCAGATTCGCACGGCCTCGTCGATGGGACCGCGCCGCTTGGCGTTGCCACCGCCGCCACCACCGATGGCGGTGCGCTCGTTCATGAGGGTGGTGAGGGCAACGCGCCAGCCCTCACCGATCTCGCCGATGCGTTGCGAGTCCGGCACGCGGGCGTCGGTCATGTAGACCTCGTTGAACTCGGCCTCACCGGTGATCTGACGCAACGGACGCACCTCGACTCCGGCCGAGTGCATGTCGATGGCGAAGTACGTCATGCCCTTGTGCTTGGGCTGATCGGGATCGGTGCGGGTGACGAGCATGCCCCAGTCACCGAGGTGCGCCAAGGTGTTCCACACTTTCTGGCCGTTCACGATCCATTCGTCGCCGTCGCGCACGGCGCGGGTGCCCAGACCCGCGAAGTCCGAACCGGCACCGGGCTCGCTGAACAGCTGGCACCACTTCTCCTCGCCGGTGAACATCGGGCGCAGGAAGCGCTTCTTCACGTCCTCGCTGCCGTGGGTGACGATGGTGGGGCCGGCCAACGCCATGAAGAACGTGGACGGGTCCTGGGCCTCGGCGCCGGCCTTGCGCACCCGCTCCTCGACGAGACGATTCAGCTCGGGCCGCAGTCCCAGTCCGCCGTGGCCCACGGGGAAGTGCACCCAGGCCAGTCCGGCGTCGAAGCGCGCGCCGCGGAACGCGATGTTGTCCATCTTGGTCGGATCGTTGGCGGCCAAGAAGGCATCGAGGGCGGCCTCCACGGTGGCGCGGGCGGAGTCGGTGATGGTGGCGGTGCTCATGACCGAAGTCTCCCAGTCGGGAGGCCGAGTTGGCAAAGCCGAGCGCACGGTTCGCCACGGTTCCGCCGTTCTCGGTAGTAAAGGAGAAATCATGGGACTGTTCGGTGCGTACCTGGCCTATCGGCACGGCAAGAAGAAGGCCGAGCGTCGGGCCGAATTGGAGGACATCCGCGAGGAACGCCGGCGCCGTCGCGCGGGCATTCCGGCCGCCGACGACATCTGCGACGATTGCGGATACGCCTTCGCCAAGCACAGCGACGACGACCCGCCGTTGTGCCCGAACTACTGATTCATCAGTTGTCGGTGAAGCGCAACGCCCCGCGCGCGTGCACGCGGGTCATGAAATCGGGCAGATAGGCGTCAGTCGGGTTCTCGCGAACCATCTCGTCCAGGATCACGGCGTCGTCGCCCACCAGGATGCGCCAGTCGCCGCGCTTCACCGCGTCGAGGATGATGGTGGTCGCCTGAGCCGCCGAGGTCGGGGCCTGATCGCGGAACGCCTCGCCTTGGGCCTGAATGCCCACGCGCAGGTCCTCGTCGCTGGCGCCACTCACGTCGAGTCCCGCCCGCGCCAAACGCTCGCGCACCTGGGCCACCTGTTCGGCGGTCATCTCCTTGGGGTCGGCACCCAGGAGTTTGCGCGAGTTGATGGCGATCGATGTTCCGATGTGCCCGGGCATCACCACCGACGCGCGCAGGTGCGGAGCGTTGATGCGGAAGTCGGTGATGAGGGCCTCGGTGAAGCCCTTCACGGCGAACTTCGCCGCGCTGTACGCCGTGTGCGGGATACCCGGTCCGAGCGAGGCCCAGAACCCGTTCACCGAGCTGGTGTTCACCACGTGGCCCACGGGTGCATCGAGTAGCAGTTGCAGAAACGCCCGGGTGTTGAAGTACACGCCGTACCAGCACACGCCGAACGTCTTCTCCCATTCCTCTCGCCCGTCGAGAACGATGCTTCCGCCACCACCGATGCCGGCGTTGTTGAAGAGCAGGTTCACGTGCGGGCGCCAGGCGGCCACGCGATCCCGGAAGGCCAACACTTGGGACTCGATCGAGACGTCGGCGATGAACGGAAGGATCTCGCCGGCGTTGCCGTCAGCGGCGCAGATGGCCACTGTCTCGTCGAGGTTCTCGGCGATCACGTCGCAGGTCGCCACGTCGCAGCCGTCGGCGGTCAGTTGACGCACCAGCTCGCGCCCCATGCCCGTGCCACCGCCGGTGACGACGGCCACGCGGCCCGCGAATCCGTCCTCGAATCGATCCCCCATGATGTCCCCCTCGCGCTCGGACACGCGCCGAACACGAGGGAAACGGTAACCGATGGGAACCGACGGATCAGTACGGGTTGTTCGGATCGAAGCGCGAGCGACGACCCTTGTTGATCTGGCGACTGGACGATCTCATGCCCTTCATGGTCATCTCGTCGGCGTGCTCGATGTCGGCGGCGAATCGCATCAGTTCGCGCACCTCCTCCGGGTCGGCACCGACTCCGATGAGCTTGTCCGCGGCGCGATGAGCCAGACGACGCGCTTCGTCGAATTGTCGATGGCGCGCGGCGTCGATGGCCCGCCGACGGTCGTCGGCGGCCTCGAGACGCACGATGTGCTCGACCACCCCCGCGTCGGGGGCGGGTAGCGATTCTCCCTCGTTCACGCTGTTCACGCTGACGGGGATGATCATCTCGTGGAGTGCCACCGAGCCCACGGTCGAAGCCCATCGCACCACCAGTTCGGCGACCAACACCTCGTCGGTGGTGCTCACCGGTCGCAAGGCGAAGCGCAACGCCAGTCGACGAACCTCGTCGCCGTACGCGTCGCCGATGTTGATGACGCGGGCGGCCTCGTTGCCGGGAACCGGTGTGGTGTCGAATTCGTTGAGACATTCGAAGGCCGCCGTGGCCACGGTGGGTCGAACCTCGACCGAGAGGTTCTGGGCCACGACCGAGGCGAGACCGGCGAATTCGGCCGTGAACACGTTCAGCGCCTGATCGGGGCCGGCGCACCAGTAGTCGTTGCCGCGACCGGCGTCGGCCAGGGCGGCGATGAGGGTTTCGTCGTGGCCGTCGGCGAAACCAATGAGCGAGGTGGTGACACCGTGATCGGTGGCACCGCGCACCATGGTGCACAACGCATCGGGTTCGGTGACACCCGCGTTGGCGTGACCGTCGGTGAGGACCACCACGCGCGCCACCGAATCGGGACGTTTCGCCGCAGCCAGAATCTCGACCCCTTTCAACCAGCCAGCGGAGAGATTCGTGGAGCCTCCACTGTGAATGGCGCGGATACGCCCGGCGACGGTGGTGACGTCGTGGTGGTCGAGGGGCAGCACGACGTCGACCGAGGTGTCGAAGGTGACCACCGCGATGCGGTCGCCGGCGCCGGCGACGCGCAGCAGTTCGAGAACCGCCTTGCGCACCGAGTCGAGGGGGCGACCCTCCATCGAACCCGATCGGTCGATGACGAGGGCGATGTCGAGCGGTGGGCGTTCGAGGGCCGGTGCCGGGGGAGCGGTCAGCTCCAAGAGGGCGTGGATGCGCTCGTCGCGGCGGGCGACGATCATCGAATGATCCAATCTGAGGGTGGGCTTCATGGTTTCTCCTTGTGGTCCGCCCCGAGGGGCTCACGAGTTGAAACGCTGGGTTGGGGTCGAAGTGTGCGTCGCCCCAGTTGAGGGGGTGAATCGGCGCAAGATTCTCAAGGCTCGTCGCGGTGGTTCCGATACCTGTCCCCGTGATGAGCCAGTCGATTCTGAATCCCTCGAACGGTGGCGCACGCCGACCGCGCCGCGCCACCCGCATCGCCCCCTTCGTCGTTCTCGTCGGCCTCGTGGTGTACGCGGTGATGATGTTCGCGATGTTGACTGCTCCGGCGTCGGCCAAGGCCAGTGCGAGTCCGACTGGTAACCGAATCACCGGTATCGACGCATCCGACCCCACGCCATGGGTCACGCCGTCGATGCCCTCTCGTTGCACCGACGCTCAGATCGCCAGTGGCGACGTGGTGTCGTGCGTGGTCTCGAAGTACTCCGAGCCCGCTGAGCGCGGTTGGGGATCGCCGCCCATGCCTTTCAATGCCGATGGTTCGACGAACCCGGGCTGGAAGTGGCTCGGATGGTCGTACACGGGTTCCGAGGCCTTGCGTGCGTGGGAACAAGCGCTCTGGAGGAACACCGGCAAGATCGGGACCATCAGGTCCGGTGCGGTGCAGGCCCCTGCGGGGGCTCTCGTGCTTTTCGAGGGCTTCCTCACCGAAATCCAGGCCAAGGGCTACAAGATCCGTGACGTCATCGGATACAACTTCCGATGCACGTCGAACACACGGAAGGACTGCGTAGGCCTCGACTCCAAGTCGCTGTCGAATCATGCTTGGGGTTTGGCAATCGATTTCAACGTCGGGGCCAACCCGGAGATTCGTTACGCACCCTCGGCCGAGAACGGCGCCACCACCGCATGTGCGGTTCCGATGCGCACCGACATTCCCAAGTGGGTCGTTGAGACCGCGCAGAAGTGGGGTCTGCTCTGGGGCGGATACGGATGGAACGGCGGTTGTACGACGCCGACCGCGCAAAGGTCGAACATCCTGCGTGACCCGATGCACTTCGAGTTCCGCGGAACCCCCGATGATGCGGTGGCGATTGCTCGCTTCAACGGTGCGACCGTGACCCGTTACTGCAGCAACCAGGTCGAAGGAACCACCACGGTACGCACCTGCGCGTGGGCCGATCGCCCCCAGGCAGGTTGGCGAACACCCATCGTGTTGCAGGCTCCGGCTGGCGCCACCGCGGCATTGGTGAACATCACCCTCACCGGCGCGAACACCGATGCTTTCGTCACCGCCGAGCGGTGTGATGTCGCCGTCTCCGGCGAACGTGGTTGGTCGAACGGCAATGTGGGCAAAGGTGGGACCGTGGCCAACCTCGCGGTCGTTCCGCTCGATCCCCTCGGACGGTTCTGCATATACAACTCGCACTCGATGCACGTGATCGTGGATGCACAGGGATTCTTCGTGCCCTCACGAGTGGCGGGACCGGCCTCGGGTCGTTTCACGCTGGTGACTCCCACGCGGGTCCTCGACACGCGCAAAGGCGATCGTTGCGACGTGGCCGGAACGTGTCGCCTCGGCGGTCGAGCCTCCACGACATCGTTGAACGGAGTCCCGGTGCCACAGGCACCGGCCGGTGCGACGTCGTTGCTCGCGAACGTGACCGTCACCGACACGGCCGCCAACGGCGGTTTCCTCACCGCGGATTCCTGTGAATCTCTCGCCGTACGCGGGCAGTCATCTTCCAACCTGAACTTCGGCGCCAATGACATCGTGTCGAATCTGGCCATCGTGACCGTGGGCAGCGTGGGGCCGACCCGTGGCTTCTGCACCGCGACCACCGGAGAACTGCATCAGATCGTCGACGTGCAGGGTGCGTTCTCTCCGGAGGGTCAGTGGGGGCTCACGTTGACGACCCAGACCCGCCTCGTCGACACGCGCAAGTGTCACGTCGATGGTTGCGGTGTGCGTCGTCCGGTGGGGGGAATCCTGCGACTGACCGCACCTGCGGGAGCCTCGGCGGTGTTGGTGAACATCACCCTCACCGACAGCTTGGGGACGGGGTACGTGCAGGCCGACAAGTGCTCGGCGCTGCGACCGAGCACCGAGACCGCGTCGAACGCCAATGTGATCCCCGGACGCACTGCGGCGAACCTGGCGGTGGTGCCGGTGGATGCCGATGGTTCGTTCTGTCTGTACACGTCGGCCGCCACCCACATGATCGTCGACATCCAGGGCTCGTTCTCTCCGTCGGGTGATCTACGGTTCATCTCCATGAGTGGCGAACGACGATTCGACTCCCGACAAAATGCCGGCTGACGACGCGGGTCACCTGCGGGTGATGACGTGGAATCTTTGGTACGAGTTCGGACCCTTCGAACATCGCCGTGAGGCCATACGACAGGCGATCGCTCGTGAGGACCCCGACATCGTGTGTCTGCAAGAGGTCTTCTGCGTGCGAAACGGCACCGAGGTGCGCACCTTCGCCCACGACCTCGCCCACGACCTGGGCCTGAATTGTGCCGTCTCCGACGGTCCGTGGTTCCCGCGTCGCTCGTCCGCCGACAAAGGCGAGGAGACGGCCATGGGCAACGCGATCCTTTCCCGTTGGCCCATCGAATCCCACGGACAGGTGACTCTTCCGGGCAAGGATTCCGACGCCGGCTATCGCAAAGCCGTGTTCGCACGCGTGACCACTCCGTGGGGTGCGTGGCCGGTCATCTGCACGCATCTGAATCATCGCTTCGACGAGTCCGCGGTCCGCGTTCGTCAAGTGGACGCGTTGGCGGACATCGTGCGGGAATTCCGAGGTGATTCCGAATCGGATCCGCCGGTCATCCTCGGGGGAGACTTCAACGCGGTTCCGGACAGCGACGAGATCCGGCGACTCACCGGCCGCACCGAACCCCGCCATACGAATCTGGTGCTGTCGGACGTGTGGGAACAATGTGGCGAGGGCGACGGTCTCACGTGGCGCTCCGACAACGAGTACCAAGCCGACGCCAACTGGCCGAATCGTCGTCTGGATTATCTCTTCGTGTCGTGGCCCCGGCCCAAGCCGATGGGACACCCGCGTCGAGCGTGGTTGACCGGGGTCGAGCCCGAGACCGTCGACGGTCGACGGGTGCAGCCCAGCGATCATGCCGCGGTGGTGGCCGACTTTCGCACGGGCTGACGACTGCCGACCGGTGGGAGTGG
>JAURHL010000106.1 GCA_030833305.1 Acidimicrobiales bacterium
GTTCAGCGCGGTGGCACCCCATCGGCATACGACCGCGTGTTGTCGACGCGATTCGGAGTGGCGGCAGTCGAGGCGATTCATCGTGGTGAATTCGGAGCGATGGTGGCGTTGCGATGTTCGAAGGTCGTCACCGTCCCGCTGGCCGACGTCGATGGTCGAGCGCGCACCGTGGATCTCGACCTTTATCGCGACGTCGCGAGTATTTTCTTCGGGTGACGCCGGATTCGTCGAAGCCCCGACGAGTTCAACGCTCGGCCTCGACGATCGCGGGGTAATCGGGCTGGGAACTGAGGGCGCGACCGGGAAAGTCGAACTCGGTCAACGGTCGCGAGGTCAACGTTCCGTCACCCCGGGGCCATTCGGTGGTTTCACCATCGACGACGAGTGAGACGCGGTCGATTCCTTCGATGTCGACCAGCGTGAGCACGATCTGGGCCACGGCACCCACCAGATCCTCACCGGTCGCCGAGAAGATCGAGGCGGTGATGTTCACCTCCACGGTGCCCGAGGCCACGAAGCCGGCCGAGATGATTCGCGTGTCGCGGGGAATCGCCGTTCGCAGTCCGGAACCTTGTTCATCGTCGGTCGGCCCCTCGAGGAGTACCCGCATCGCCGTGGTCGGGTCGAGGCTGAGATCCCGTTGAACCGCGACCAGGACGGAGGTCCCCGATGCGTCGGAGCGCTGCAGATAAACGCGGCCGATTCCGGTCGTCCGGCTCTCGGTTCCCGGGCCGTCGTTGTCGACTCTCAGCGGATCCTCGGCGATCGGCCGCGGAGTCGACTCGGCATCGAGAGAGCACCCCGTGAACGCGAAGACGGTGAGGCCGACGACCAATGCACGGTCGAACACGCGCTTCGTCACGATCGCTCCGCCGGTAGTTCGATGACGAAGCGTGCTCCATCGAGTCCGTCGGGACGATCGTCCACCCAGACCCGCCCACGGTGCAGGCGCACGTGCTCGTCGACGAGAGCCAGACCGAGGCCCGCCCCCTCGGAGCCGCTTCGTCGCCCGGCGACTCCGCCGCGCGCGAAACGCTCGAAGATGAGTTCGCGTTCGCTCGGTGCCACGCCGGGGCCACGATCCTCCACCGTGATCCAGATGTTCGTGATCGTTTCGCCGCCGTCGTCGTCGGGGACGAACACGTCGACTTCCATCTCTCCGCCGCCGTACGAGCGACCGTTGTCGATGAGGTTCGCGATGACGCGGGCCAGTCGACGCCGATCCCCGCGGATCAGCACGTCCTCGGCATCGGGGGCCACGCGCACCGGTGTTTCGGCGGCACTGCTGATGCCCACGGCTTGGCGGACGAACTCGCCGACCAGTAGTTCCTCGACAACCAACTTCACCCCTCCCGCATCGAGTCGGGAGATCTCGAGCAGGTCCTCGACCAAACCCTGGAATCGGGCGACGTCGGCGACCATCAAATCGAGGGCCGCTTGGGTTCGCTCGGGTAGTTCGTCGCGACGGGCCTGCATGACCTCGACCGATGCCTTGAGTGTTTGCAGTGGCGAACGAAGTTCGTGGCTCACGTCGGACGTGAAGCGGGTGTCGCGTTCGACGCGTTGCTCCAGAGCCATTGCCATGGCGTTGAACGAGGTGGTGAGCGCGGCGAGATCGGGATCATTCGATTCGACGAGACGCGTGTCCAGTCGACCGCCGGCGATGGCTTGGGCCGCCTGGCTGGCGGCGACGAGAGGGCGCACGGCTCGAGAGGCGGCGATGGCCCCGAGCACGATGCCGACGAGGGTGGTGATCCCGGCGGCGAAGATCAACGCCAGACCGACGCTGTTGAGCGTCGATCGGACGTCGTCGATGGTGGGAAACTCGAAGTAGGCGCCGTCGACTTCGGTGAGCGGAACGCCGACGAGGATCACGAGTTCACCGTCGACCTCGGTTCGCATCACCGAGGGCCGACGTTGCTCGAGCACGGCGGTGAGCATGGATGGGGGAATCGCGGTGGAGGAGAATCGCGCATCGTCTCCCGTCCACGTTCCTCGGAAGTAGACGAGCGGACGGTCGGCCCCGAGTCGCTCGATGGCGGCCTGCACGTTGGTGGGATTCGAGGTCAGGTCGGATTGCAGTCGCTCTGCACCCTGGTACACCTTGGTGATCGCGGTCGACTCTCGCTCGTCCACCAGGTTCGATCGCGTGAAGTTGTACGTGGACAGTGCGAGGAAGGTGGAAAGCACCAAACTTCCGAGACCGAAGGTGGCCAGGATGCGGGTACGCAATCCGAATGATCGACGACGTGGGCGGCGCGCCCGTCGTTCGGGACGGCGGTTGTGATCGACCGGGTCCGCGGCATCGACGGCCTCCACGGTCGTCAGGCCTGCAATCGGTAGCCGAGACCGCGCACCGTCACGACATGGCGAGGATTCGCCGGATCGAGTTCCACTTTCGTTCGCAGACGTCGAACGTGGACGTCGACGAGACGTCCGTCCCCGAAGTATCCGTATCCCCACACGTGGTCCAACAGTTGCTCGCGACTGAACACCTTGCCGGGGCTCTGCGCCAACTCGCACAGCAGACGAAACTCGGTCTTGGTGAGATGGATCTCGGTGCCGTCGCGCACCACTTTGCCCTCGTCGGGTATCACCTCGAGGTCTCCGAACACCAGCTTGGGATGCGCGGGGTGCGCCGGACGGGCGCGGCGCAACAACGCACGAATTCGGGCCGAGAGTTCCTTGGGGGCGAAGGGCTTCGTCAGATAATCGTCGGCTCCCGCCTCGAGTCCGGCGACCACATCGTGCGTGTCGGCGCGGGCGGTGACCATGACGATGGGAACGTCACTCGAACGCCGAATGGTCCGACACAGTTCGAATCCGTCGATTCCGGGCAACATGATGTCGATCAGAACGACGTCGGCCGGCTCGCGCAGGAAGATGACGACGGCCTCTTCGCCACTGGCGGCTTCGTCGACCACCCAACCCTCGTCCTCGAGGGCCAATCTCACGGCAGTGCGGATTCGCTCGTCGTCTTCGACCGCCAGGATTCGGGTGCCCACCCCTCCATCTTGCCCGATGGCGAGGGCCAACGGGCGTCTCGGCGTTTCAGGATGTTCGCTGCAGATGTTGGATGAGCGCCGAGTGAATACCCGGTGCGCACACGACCGTCTCGCTCGGCCGTACCTCGCCTCCGGCGAAATCGGACGAACGAGCCCCGGCCTCGGTGGCGATCAAGAGACCGGCGGCGAGATCCCAGGACTGCAAATGCTCCTCGAAGTAGGCATCCACTCGACCACACGCGACGTGGCACAGATCGATCGCGGCCGCTCCGAGTCGACGGATGTCTCGAACGTGCGGGAGCAACGCTCCGACACGGGCTCCCTGGATACGCCGGCGCTCGGAGTCGTACGAGAACCCGGTGGCCACCAGCGCGGTGTCGAGTGTCGTGCCGGTGGAACACCTGATGGGAGTCGAGCCGAGGAACGCTCCACGACCCCGAGCGGCGGTGAACAGCTCACGCGACTCCGGCACGAACACGGCTCCGACCAACGGTCCCGTGGAATCCGCGGCGGCGATGGAGACCGCGTAGCCCCCCAGTCCGTAGAGGAAGTTCGTCGTTCCGTCGATGGGGTCGATGTACCAGTCGATGCCCGAGGTGCCGTCGAATCGTGCACCCTCTTCTCCGACGATGCCGTCGTGGGGTCGGGTGACACGTAGGGCCTCGACGATGAGAGATTCCGACGCCGAGTCCCATCGGGTCACCATGTCGGTGGCGGTGGATTTCGTTCGAGCACCGAGGTTTCCGGTGCGTCGTCCGTTGGCCACCAGATCACCGGCCTCCCGCGCCAACCGCGCGGCGAGGTTGACGAGGTTCGTGGGCGCGTTGTCGGTGGTCATCGCACGCTCGTCAACTCGGGCGATCGGAGATGGAGCGCCATTCTCCGATCGCCCGCAGGACGAGAATGGCGACAATCGCCGTTCCCCCGGCGGTGACGATCGCTCCAACCAGCAGACCGACGCCCAAGATGACGTCGCTGGCGTTCTCCGCTTGGATGTCGACGAGGGCGTATCCGATCAGCGCACCGGCCACCCCGCCCACGAGGATCGAAACGAATGCGAGGACGCGAGCCAGTGGTGAGGGAAGTGCGGAAAGCGGTCGTTCGGTCACCATGGCGACATCGTAGGCTCGAGTCCGTGGAATCGAATGGTCGTCGTGCGGTGGTGGTGATTCCCACCTTCAACGAGGCCGGAAACGTCGAACGCCTCCTCGAGGGGATTCGGGCCGTCGTCGACGTCGAGATTCTCGTGGTGGACGATGCCAGTCCCGATGGAACCGCGGACATCGTCGAGCGATACGCCGAACGTTGTGGGGGAGACATCACCGTGTTGCGTCGACCCGGCAAGTCGGGTCTCGGAACGGCGTATCGAGCCGGATTCTCCGAGGTTCTTCGTGCGGGAGATCGAGTCTGTGTTCAGATGGATGCCGACCTCTCCCACGACCCGGCCTATCTTCCCGCTCTGATCTCGGCGGTCGAACTCGGTGCCGACGCATCGATCGGGAGTCGGTACGTGCCCGGAGGTCGCATCGAGAACTGGCCCCGTTTGCGGTTGTTCTTGTCGCGTTGGGGCAATCGATACGCCGCCGGAATGCTCGGTCTGGCGGTGAACGATGCCACCAGTGGATACCGGGCGTATTCCCCGAACCTGCTGCGGCGCATCGACGTGGACTCGGTGAGGGCCGAGGGCTACGGATTTCAGATCGAGATGACCCACCGTGCGGTCCGAAGCGGTGCTCGCATCGTGGAGGTTCCGATCACGTTCGTGGATCGTGTGGTGGGTGAGAGCAAGTTGAGCCACCACATCATCAACGAAGCCTTCGGCTTGGTGAATCGTTTGTGGTTCACCGATCGACTGCTCCGACGATTCCGGTCTGGTGGACGTCGCTGAACATCATGTCGTCTCCGACGCTGCGCACCATCCTGCACGTCGACATGGATGCCTTCTACGTGTCGGTGGAAATGCGTCGGCATCCCGAACTCGCCGGTCGACCGGTGGTCGTCGGGGGGTCCGGGGCGCGAGGAGTGGTGGCGGCGGCGAACTACGAAGCCCGGCGATACGGAGTCTTCTCGGCGATGTCGTCATCCAAGGCGCGTCGATTGTGCCCCGACGCGGTGTTCCTGTCCGGCGACCACTCGTTGTACGCCGAGGTGAGTCGTCAGGTGCACGAGATTTTCGCGGATTTCACCCCGCACATCGAGCCGATCGCCCTCGACGAGGCCTTCCTCGACGTGACCGGTGCGCGGAATTTGTTCGGCGATGGAACGACCATCGGGCATCTCGTCAGGAACCGCATCACCGACGAACTCGAGCTTCCCTGCAGCGTGGGTGTGGCCTCCTCCAAGTTCATCGCGAAGTTGGCATCTAAGCGCGCCAAACCCATCGTCAGTGCGGGGGCGATCCAACCGGGTCCGGGGGTGCTCGAGATCGTCTCCGGGGCCGAATTGGAGTTCCTGCATCCCCTGCCGGTGCAGGCTCTGTGGGGCGTCGGCCCCGTCACCTTCACGAAACTGGAGCGCATCGGAGTTCGGCGCGTGGGCGACCTGGTGGCCCTGGGTCGCGATGCGCTCGAGGTGGCGGTCGGACGCTCCGCCGGACGGCATCTCTTCGACCTCGCCAACGGCATCGATCATCGACCGGTGGAGTCGACCCGTGACGTGAAGTCCATCAGCCATGAGGAGACCTTCGCGCACGACATCACCGACCGCGAGTCGATGCGGATCGAGGTCGTCCGTCTGGCCGAAGCCGTGGCAACCAGATTGCGACGACATGGTTCGGCCGCCCGCACCATTCATCTCAAGGTTCGCTTCGCCAACTTCGAGAACATCACCCGATCGATCACGCCGGGCTCGCCGGTGTCCTCGGCGCCAGCGTTGGTGAGGGCCCTCGACGAGATCCTCGGGGCCATCGATCCATCCAACGGGGTTCGGTTGGTGGGGGTCGGGGTGTCCGGATTCGTGGAGCCGGTCGAACAATTGTCATTGCTCGATCTCACCGACGAGGGCGGCCGGCGCTCCACGGCCGACACCGATCGTGATTGGTCGCCGGCCAGTTCCGCGGTCGATCGCATCCGCGATCGGTTCGGAAGAGACGCGATCAATCCGGCCAGTGTTTTGCGGGACCGGGGTTCGAATCCGGGCGCCCGACCGTGGGGCCCCAACGAGGCCGACGACGCCGGCGGGGCCGAGTCGGTGTGACATACCTCCGCGACGTGCGTTGCCAAGCGCCGCCCGGTCTGGGACAATGACGACAGGAGGTGACCCGTGGCCCTGTCAGAAGACGAACAGCGCATCCTGCGCCAGATCGAAGCCGAGTTGCAGAATGACGAGCGTTTCGCTCAGGCGGTGTCACCGTCGGGCCTGTACACCCATTCGGTGCGCACCGTCCGCTGGGCCATCGTGGGTTTGGTGGCGAGTTTGGCGTTGCTGGTGGTGGGCTTGCGCTTCCACTACGTCGCCGCCTTCGTCGTGTTCGTCGTGATGTTGGCGCTTTTGGGAGTGATCGAGCGCAACGCTCGTGCGATGGGCAAGGCCGGTCTCCAGGACGTGGCCGGGGCGATTCGCAAAGTCCGCGCGAGCGGCCCTCGTCGCTAGTCCGCGCGAGCGGCCCTCGTCGCTAGTCCGCGCGAGCGGAGATCATCCCGGTCCGCGCAAGCCGGCCAGTCGGAGCGCGACGCTCGGGGAGAGATGTCGCGCGAAGCGGTGGCGTCGGGGTCGATGTTCGGCGATCCGACGCTCGACCCCGTCGATGAGTTCGTCGAATTCCTCGGTTGACGGCGGTCGCTCGGCGAAGAGCAGCTTTTCGACGGCCGTGGCGAGACGTCCGACGATGTCGATGCCGGCGATGCCGGCATCGCCGATGTCGGGGCGTCGATCGATCGCCGATGCCTTCAGACGCCGGGCGATTTCGGCGGGGGTGAGGTCGGGGTCACCCGTGAAACCCTCTTC
>JAURHL010000107.1 GCA_030833305.1 Acidimicrobiales bacterium
TAGCGCATCGCCGAGTGGATCCGACGGGGCGTGACGATGATCGGCGGTTGTTGCGGCGTGGGGCCGTCGGACATCGCGCGACTCGTTGCCGTGGTGAAACCTCCAGTGGCGTAACGTCCGAGCATGACCACGCCCGCCAGATTCACGCCCAATCCCAAGATGGAATACCGACGCCTCGGCCGCAGTGGTCTGAAAGTGTCGGTTCTCTCGTTCGGAAGTTGGGTGACCTTCGACACCCAGATGAAAGACGACACCGCGCGGGAATGCATGCAGAACGCCTGGGACGCCGGGTGCAACTTCTTCGACAACGCCGAGGCCTACGCGGGCGGCGAGAGCGAAGCCATCATGGGACGGGTGATCGCGGACCTCGGTTGGCGTCGTCAGGACTACGTGTTGTCGACCAAGGTCTTCTGGGGGATCGACGGCAACGTGCCCAACATGAACAACACGCTGAATCGCAAGTACCTGCATCACTCGATCGAGGGCTGCCTCGATCGGTTGCAGGTCGATTTCGTGGACCTGCTGTTCTGTCATCGCGCCGACCCTCACACCCCCCTCGAGGAGACCGTGTGGGCCATGAGTGATCTCGTGGATCGGGGCAAGGTGCTCTATTGGGGCACCAGTGAGTGGACGGCCGACGAGATTCGCGCCGCTTGGGAGATCGCCGAGCGACACCACTTGCACAAGCCGGTCATGGAGCAGCCGCAATACAACATGCTGGAGCGTCGCCGAGTCGAGGTGGAGTACAAGCGCTTGTACGAGGACATCGGACTCGGCACGACCATCTGGAGCCCGCTGGCGTCGGGCGTGTTGACGGGCAAGTACATCGACGGAGTCCCCGGAGACTCGCGCGCCGCCTTGCCCGGCTATTCGTGGCTGGCCGAGCGTCTCACCAGTGCGGCCACGCAGGAGAAGGTGAAGCGCCTGATTCCCATCTCCGATCGGCTCGGATGCACGCTCGCGCAGATGTCGTTGGCCTGGTGTACGAAGAACCCGAACGTATCGACGGTCATCACCGGTGCCAGCAAGGCCTCGCAGGTGACCGAGAATTTCGGAGCCCTCGAGGTGATCGACGCCTTGACCCCCGACGTGATGGCCGAGATCAAGTCGGTTCTGAAGAGCTGATCTCGTCGAGGAAAGCGATCGCTCGTTCGGCGACGGCGCTCACCCGGCCCTGAAGGAAATGGTCGGTGCCGACCACGTCGACGATCGTCGTCGAGGGCCACGTGGCGGATCGTTCGCGGGCTCGTGGTGCGGGGCAGAACTGGTCGTGTTCGGCGACCAACAGCAACTTGGGTCGAGGATCGCGGCCGGCCAGCACCGACGAACCCCCGGTGAGCGGTGGGGCGATGGCGATCCATCCCGACACCCGCGGCTCCACGACGTTCATCGCGACGATCGATCCGAACGAGTATCCGACCACCCAGACGTCGTCATTGAACGGGGCCAGAAAATCGATGGCAGCCGCCACGTCGAGTCGCTCGGAGTTCCCCTCGTCGTGTTCTCCGGTACTCCCTCCGGCACCACGGAAGTCGAAGCGGACGGCATGGAAGCCGTAGTTTGGCAGCTCTCGAAAGAGGGTGTCGACGACGGGATTGAATCGGTCTCCACCGTACAGGGGGTGGGGGTGCGCCAGAACCACGCCACCCCGTATCGGTCGATCGATGGCGGCCGTGGCGACGTCGGCTTCGATGTCCACACCGTCGATGGTGGTGAGGGTCACGGTTTCGATCGACACGGAAGTGACGGTACCGTGCTCGACCGTGGCCGACAGCAAGGACAAGTCCAAGAAGCCCGAGGCATTGGATGCCGACAAGCTGCCCATCAAGATGCTCAACGACCGTCTGCTGGTCAAGATCCCCGAACGCGACGGCGAGCGACGCAGCTCGGGTGGAATCCTGATTCCGGCCACGGCCCAGATATCTAAACGTCTCGTGTGGGCCGAGGTCGTGGCTCTGGGCCAGAACGTGCGCAGCGCCGAGGTGGGCGACCGCGTGTTGTTCAGTCCCGAGGACCGCTACGAGGTGGAAGTGGGAGGCTCGGACTACATCATGTTGCGAGAGCGCGACATCCACGCCGTGGCAGCCAGTCGAATCGACGGCCACACCGGCCTTTATCTCTGACAGAGTGTGCCCGTGTCCGTGATTCAGCCCACCCCCGAGCAACTGGCGTCGGTGAAGTTCAACGCCGACGGCCTGGTTCCCGTCATCGCCCAGGACGTCACGAACGGGGACGTGTTGATGATGGCGTGGATGAACGCCGAGAGTCTGTCGATGACTTTCGCCGAGGGCCGCATGGTCTACTGGAGTCGCAGTCGTCGGGAACTGTGGCGCAAGGGCGACACCAGCGGGGACCGTCAGTTCGTGCGCGAGGCGTACTTCGACTGTGACGGCGACACCCTCTTGTTCAAAGTCGAACAAGAGGGCACCGGTGCGTGCCACACCGGTGCCCGCACCTGTTTCTTCTCGGCCTTCGGCGACGGGAGTTGACCGTGGATTCCGGCCCGGTCGTTCGACCCGCGCGCGACGAGTTCAAGGCTCTCGCCGCCGATCACACCGTGGTGCCGGTGTGGATCGAGGTGCTGGCCGATCTGGAAACGCCGGTGGCGGCGTTCGCCAAGTTGGTGGGTGACGGTGACGGCTTCCTCCTGGAGTCCGTCGAACACGGCGAGCGTTGGAGCCGGTTCAGTTTCGTCGGTCGGCATCCGCGCGCGACCCTGAGTCTCGCCGAGGGCCGATTGACGGTGCAGGGCTCAATCCCGGATTCGGTACCCCGCGACAAGGGAATGCTGGCGGCCATCGAGGGTTTATTGGCCGAGTATCGAAGCCCCGTGATCGCCGATCTACCTCCGTTGCAAGGCGGTGTCATGGGATTCCTCGGCTACGACGTCGTGCGCGAGGTGGAGAATCTTCCCGACGTGCCCCACGACGATCGCGGAATGCCCGATGCCGTCATGAGCGTCATCGGCTCGCTGGCGGCGTTCGATCACTGGCGTCAGCGGGTGTACCTGATCGAGAGCGTTCCCGTGCTCGGACTCGATGACGCCGAGCTCGACCGGGCGTACGACGAAGCGGCCGAGCGCGCTCGTCGGGCGGTGGCCGACCTGTCCCGGCCTCTGGCCTACACGCCGGTCGAACCTCCGCGTCGCGACGACGTGTTGCCCGCGGCGGTGTCGTCGATGCCCGATGGCGCCTACCAACGCGCGGTCGAAGCGGCCAAGGAGTACATCCGGGCGGGGGACATCTTCCAGGTCGTGTTGTCCCAGCGCTACGAGATCGAATTGAAGGCCGACCCCTTCGACATGTACCGCGTCCTGCGGCAGGTGAACCCCAGTCCGTACATGTACTTTCTCCGCCAGCCGGGCGTGACGATCGTGGGTAGTTCCCCCGAGCCCATGGTTCAACTTCTCGGCGGGCGGGTCATCAGTCGTCCCATCGCCGGGACGCGCAAACGAGGTTCCAACGACGAGCACGATCGTCGTCTCGCCGCCGAACTGCGCGAGAACCCCAAGGAAGTCGCCGAACACGTGATGCTCGTCGACCTGGCGCGCAACGACGTCGGGCGGGTGGCGACGTTCGGCACGGTGCGCGTGGACGAACTGATGACCCTGGAGCGGTACAGCCACGTCATGCACCTCACCTCGCAGGTGAGCGGAGACTTGTTGCCGGGCAAGACCGCCATCGACGTGTTGCGGGCCACGTTGCCCGCGGGCACCGTCAGTGGTGCTCCGAAGGTTCGTGCCATGGAGATCATCGACGAACTCGAGCCGGTCAAGCGCGGGCCCTACGCGGGAGTCGTCGGCTACGTCGACTTCAGTGGCAACCTGGACACCGCCATCGCGATCCGAACGATGTTCATCGGCGAACGCGCCGCGTACTTGCAGGCCGGAGCGGGGATCGTCGCCGACAGTGAACCCGACGACGAGGATCTCGAGTGTCGCAACAAGGCCGCGGCGCTTCTGGCTGCTGTTCCGGCCGCGCGTCGAATGACCCAGAGCCGGCGGTCCGGGGGGACCTCGGCATGATCCTCGCGGTCCGGGAATCCGTGACGGCGATCTCCGTGTCGGGGGCCGACGCGCGTCGATACCTGCATTCGCAACTGAGCAACGACATCGCGAATCTGGCCGTCGGATCGACGTGCAATTCGTTGCTGCTCGAACCAGTGGGTCGAGTGGTGGCACTGTTGCGCGTGGTGTGCGTCGCCGACGACGCGTTCATGCTCGAGTTCGACACCTCGGTGGACGAATCCATGGTCGGTGCGGTGATTGCCCGCTTGTCGAAGTTCCTGATTCGTACCAAGGCCGTGATCGAGACGGTGAACGTCGATGTCGTGCGCGTGCGCTCGACCACCGACGACCAGATCCCGTCGACATTGTGCGAACTGCCCGGCGCTCGTCCGACGTGGTGGTGCGATGGTTCGGCGATCGACCTCGTCGGAGAATTCGACGTTCCGAGCGAACTGTCATCTGTCATCGACTCGACCACGAGTGGAGCGTCGCGTCTCGAGGCCGAGCGCGTTCGTCGCGGCTGGCCCGCCAATGGTCGGGAGATCGTGCCCGGCGAGACCATTCCGGCTTCTCTGGGCGTGGTCCCCGTGGCCGTGAGCTTCACCAAGGGGTGCTACCCGGGCCAGGAACTGGTGGAGCGCATGGACAGTCGGGGTTCGACCGCTCCGCGGACACTTCGCGTCATCGAGGACCTCGAACTCGGGGTCGGCGACGACATCACCGCCGCGGGCGCGGTCGTCGGGGTGGTGACCTCGGTCGGAGGTGGCCGAGTGCTGGGCTTCGTCGATCGCGCGATCGACCTCGGCGAGCGGGTCAGCCCGCGGAGTTGAGGTGTCGCATCAGGTCGACGATCTCGGGTCGTTCGCGCAGACGGGCGAACTCGGGGGCGGAGGCCAGCGTCGCGAGCAGGAGGGTCGGCTCGGCATCGGAACGCGCGGCGACCGTCAGCCATTGGGCGGCGTTCTCGTCGTCACCCAACGTCGCGGTGCACAGAGCCACCAGGATCGCGACCTGCCCCGAGCGTGACAAGGCGAAGACGCGCGATCCGTATCGTGCGGCCACCTCGGGACGTCCGGTGCGACGCAGCACGTCCACCAGGACGGCGGCGGACTGCGTTCGGTCGTTCTGATGCGGTTCGGGTAGCCGGGACACGACACGCTCCACCAACGGTTCGAGCTGCGCGGGCGTGGCGGCATGGGGTGGCCACCATTGACCGGCGCGCCGTCCGGCCAGATCGTCGAGCACGACCGCGACCGCGGCCTCGTCGCGACCGGATTTCAGGAGTTGGTGCGCCTCCCACCACGGCGAGGTGACCTGCGGGGGTACCAACATGCCGGGGCGACCGGACATCCATGCTTGGTCCTCGGCATCGGCGTGCACGCGGCGAACCGGTGCTCGCGATGCAACCAGTTGCATCTGCAAGACCAGCAAGATGGCAGCGAAGGCGGCCAAGGGACGCAGGTCCTCGATCAACACCATCAGCACGAACGCCACCGCGGTCGCGGGTGGGCTGATGCGCGCCATCACCGCCCGGCCCCGACCGGGCCTGAAGACGTCGATGATCTCGCCGGCGATGGTGCCGCCGTCGAGAGGAAGGACCGGGATGAGATTGAAAAGCCCGATCATCGGTCCGGCCCACCAGATGGCGAGCGACGAATAGTCCGACGCGTATTCATCGTGCGAGAGCGGATTCACTCCCATCACGAGGAGGGCGGCCACGCCGAGAACGATCTGAATCCCCGGGCCGGCCAGAGCGATGGAAGCTCGTTCGCCGCGCGTGAGCGCCCGCGTGGGGGTGAACGACGCGTATCCCGCGAGAAAGTCCAGCGAGATACTGGCGGTGGCGCCCGTACGTCGGGCGGCGACCGCGTGCCCCAACTCGTGAACGAGGGTGAAAACAGTGACCGAACCGGCCAGCCAATATCCCATGGGTTGGCCGTTCACCACCACGATCAACAGCATGAACAGGACGAATCCGGGTCGTATCTGTACGGGAAACCCGAGGACGCGCATGGAGAGATGCTACGGGACGTGAGATCACCGGTGGAGGGGTGACGGGACTGCGTCGTAGACTTCTCGATCGTGCCGTACGTCTACTCTTTCGATCACAATCACCGTCGTCCTCCCATGCAGATGAAGGACCTACTCGGAGGCAAGGGAGCCAACCTCGCCGAGATGACGAGCGTGCTCAAACTCCCGGTTCCTCCGGGTTTCACGATCTCCACCGACGCGTGCCGCGACTACATGGTTTCTGGTTGGCCGAAGAGTCTCGACGCCGAGATCGCGCGACAGGTCGCCAAACTCGAGAAAGCGATGAAGCGTAAGTTGGGCGACCCGAAGGATCCGTTGCTCGTCAGTGTGCGCTCGGGAGCGAAGTTCTCCATGCCGGGAATGATGGACACGGTCCTGAATCTCGGACTGAACGATCAGAGCGTGAAGGGTCTCGCCAAGGTCACCGGTGACGAACGCTTCGCGTACGACTCGTATCGCCGATTCATCGCCATGTACGGCCGGATCGTTCTCGGTGTCGACGGATCACACTTCGAACATCCTCTCGAGGATGCAAAGAGCGTGGCCGGTGTGAAAACCGACGCGGATCTGACCGCGGAGACGTTGAAGGGCCTGTGCACGAAGTACCTCGCGGTCGTGAAGACCGAAACCGGCAAGGCGTTCCCGCAAGCCCCCGACAAGCAGTTGCGTGGGGCCGTCGAGGCCGTGTTCAAGAGTTGGAACGGCGCGCGGGCCATCGCGTACCGCGTGCGCGAGAAGATCTCGCACGATCTGGGCACCGCCGTGAACGTGCAGGCCATGGTGTTCGGCAATCGCGACGACAACTCGGGCACCGGAGTGGGCTTCACCCGCAATGCGGCCACGGGTGAGAACGTTCCGTACGGTGACTTCCTCGTCAACGCTCAGGGCGAGGACGTGGTGGCCGGTAT
>JAURHL010000108.1 GCA_030833305.1 Acidimicrobiales bacterium
CCAGCTGAACACGGGGACCAGGTCGACGGGGCCCAACTGTCGGTGACAGCCTCCGCACGCCGAGCCCGGGGCCACGATCGACGCGCCACGCGGAACGCGATCGATCACCACCGTCAGGAACGAACCGATCAACAGTCCGGCCACCGCCGCGATCGCCACGGTCATCGACGAACCACTTCTTTCACCACACAAGGACACTACCGATGTCTTCCTGCATGACGCCCACGATCGACGCCGAGTTGGTGACGTTGTTGCGACTCACCGTCGACGGTGGTGCCTCCGATCTTCATCTCACCGTCGGACGTCCCCCCACGGTTCGCCGCAGCGGCAACTTGATCCCCATCGAGGGTCACGACGATCTGATGCCGGGCGACCTCGAGCGCATGGTGTTCAGCCTTCTCGACGACACGAAGACCGCCGAATACGACCGCAGTCGTCAGGTGGACTTCTCGTTCGGTCTGACCGGTGTGGGGCGTTTCCGCGCCAACGCCTTTCGTCAACGCGGGTTCCCGGCGTTGGCACTCCGCGTGGTGCCGAATCGCGTGCGGTCACTGGAGGAGTTGAAGGCTCCCGACGCCTGCTCGCAACTGTTGAACGCCCCGTACGGGTTGGTCCTGGTGGTCGGACCCACGGGTTCGGGCAAGAGCACCACGCTCGCGGCCATGATCGACCGCATCAACGAGGAGCGGCCGTGTCACATCCTCACCATCGAGGATCCGGTGGAGTTCGTGCACACGCACAAGCGCGCCATCGTGAACCAGCGCGAGGTGGGTACCGACGTGAACAGCTTCAAGAGCGCGCTGCGCGCCGCGCTGCGCGAGGACCCCGACATCATCCTCGTCGGCGAGCTCCGCGACCTCGAGACGGTGAGCATTGCCATCGAGACGGCCGAGACCGGCCACCTGGTGTTCGGCACGCTGCATACGTCGAGCGCGGCCAAGACGATCGACCGCATCGTCGACGTGTTCCCCGCCGATCGTCGTGACCAGATCCAGATCCAATTGGCCGGTTCGCTGCAAGGCGTAATCAGTCAACGCCTGATCGCTTCGCAATTGGGTGGTCGGGTGGCCGCCTACGAGGCCCTGGTGGCCAACGATGCGGTGCGCAACCTCTTGCGCGAGGGCAAGACGCGTCAGCTGCGCAACGTGATCGGCACCGGACAGGCCGAGGGCATGCAGACCCTGGAGATGGATCTCGCCCGATTGGTGATCGAGGGGCATCTGACGCCCGACGAGGCCGCGCAGATGAGCGCGTACCCGCGCGAAGTGGTGGCCCAGATCGCCACCCAACGCGCCACCTCCCCGGCGATCTCGGTCTGAATCAGCCCGTTGGCGTTCCCACTGCCATGGCAACCTGGTCACCTTCTGGCTGTGGTCCACTCACCGAGAAGAACAGCCTTACCGTCTTGTCGGGCATGACGACCACATCACAGTCCGAAGCGCTGAGTCCACCACCAGGCACAAGGGCGGGCAGAACCGGCTCGAGTTTCGTCAGTGGCTCGAAGGTGAGCCCGTCCTCGGAACGCGCCATGAAGCAGGACGACATCCATTCACTCGTCGATTTCGTGACCTCGTTGTTCACGTGGAAGACGACGACGACGTCCCCGTTCGTATCGACGAAGGCGTGGGGGTGGAGTTTGCAAAGGTCGGTCTCCTCCGGCCCGATGCGATAACCAGGATCGACGGTCCAATTGATCTGGTCGTCACTCGTGGCACTGAAAATCACAGTGCTCACTGGTCGGGCCGACCCACACACTCTGAAGTACTCCGATTCGTCTCCGATGTACATTCGATATCGCCCATCGGGCAGGCGCACAACCGAACCTCCATCCACTCGATCGATTCCCAGATCGGCGGCGGTGACGCGATATCCGTCCTCGGCAACCCACACTTGACCATCGGGTGAATATGCCGACGCGATGCCCACGTCATCTCTCAGGAACGCGCGAAAGCCACCTTCGGGGGCCTCACTCACCGAAATGTGTCCGAGGCCTTCCTTCGCGCCGACCGGCCATGAGAACTCGTTGTCGACGATGAACGTCTCGCCCCCGTCTCGTGAGATGACCGACGCTTTCTTGGTCGCACCCGGTCCCGATGCGAAAATCACCCGGAGATTGCCGTCCCCGTCGATGAAACCACCACTGTTGACCCCGGCGCGTGTCGTCCCGTCGGCGGGCATACCCATCAACTCGTAGCTGATGACGAACTCGGGGGTCGACCACGAGTATGAACTGTCGTTGACCCACCATCCCCCGGAGGGCACCATGGTCGATGACGTGGTCGTGGTCTCCGGAGCGGGGGTCGTGGCCGGGACGTTGTTACTGGTTTCGACCGATGTATTCGTCGAAGGAGACGATTCCGAACCCCCGCCGCACCCGACCATGAAGCACGACACACCGGCAAGAGCGACACTGCAAAAACGACGGATGAACACAGAAGCGGCCATGAGAACCTCCGATACTCGGAGTGCCTTCCACACCCCGTGCACTTGTCATGTACATCATGTGAGATCGGTGCCCCTGAGTCAATGAAACACGCGAGAATTGACGGGGCCGGCCCTCGCGGACCGGCCCTCGTTCAGTTGCGAGCTCGCGATCTGGGTCGCCATGAAGGTCGGAAACCGACACTTTGGCGACCCAGATCGCGAGGGGGTGAATCAGGCGACGCAGGCCCCGCCGGCTTGCGGATTCACGGCACCCGCCGCACCCACGTCGTACAGCGTCGACTCGCTGCGCAGGAACTGCGCGGCCACCAGGCCGGCCTCGGTCGGATCACCGTCGGTGGCGGCCGACTCGTCGGCGTACCAGGTTTCGACGGCCACTTCCATCACGCGCTTGTCGGTGTCGCACGCGCTTTCCTGGCCCTTGTCGGTGATGCCACGGACGGCGAACACCGTGACGGTGGCGAGGATGCCGAGAATGACGACGACGATCAGAAGCTCGACGAGGGTGAAACCCTTGTCTCTCCGACCGGCCGTGCGGTTCGTTGATGTGTTCATGCTGGTTTCCCTTCGTACAGATGGACGAGCCGGTCGTCCGACTCGGGCTGAGGTATCGGACCAGACACGATGACCTTGATACCGACAACGTCAAGAACCTCTCAAGACCATTCACGGGGCGTACCGTGTCGGAATGACCTCACGCCCCACGTCGACTCTGTACTTGAAAGCCGACCGCGATGGTCCCGTGAGGCGACGCCATCCGTGGGTGATGAGCGGAAGCGTCAGCCACGTCACCAACGATCCACAGCCCGGTGACACCGTGCTGGTGGTGTCGGCCTCGGGCGACGAGATGGGGGTGGCGTCGTACAGCCCGTTCTCCACCATTCGCGCGCGCATGTGGTCCTTCGACCCCACCACGGTCGTCGACGAGTCGTTCGTCGGAGACCTCGTCACGCGATCGGTCGAGCGCCGCGAGTCCTACCCCGGTCTTCAGACCACCGCCCGTTTGGTGTTCGGCGACGCCGACGGACTGCCCGGACTGGTGGTCGATCGTTACGGTGAGGTGGTGGTGATGCAAATCACCGCGGTCGGGGTCGAGAAGTGGCGCGAGACGATCGCCGACTTCTTGTTCGCGCTGCCCGGGGTGAGCTGCGTGTACGAACGCTCCGACGGCGAGGATCGCAAGCGCGAGGGTCTCGACGAACGCGTCGGTGTGGCTCGCGGATCCTTGCCCGCCGAAGTGTTCGCCCGCGAGAACGGTTTCACCTTCGCCGTCGACGTGGAGAGTGGCCACAAGACCGGCTTCTACATCGACCAACGCAACGCTCGACTGCTCATTCCGCAACTGGCCGTCGGAGCGCGAGTGTTGAACGTGTTCGGATACACCGGTTCGTTCAGTGTCATCGCCAATCGCAGCGGTGCCGAGAGCGTGACCACCATCGACTCCTCCGCGCCGTCGTTGGAGCTGACCCGTTTGAACGCCCGACTGAACGACACCGAGCCCGGAGAGTTGATCGTCGGTGACGCCGGCGAACAGTTGCGACGCATGCGTGATCGTCGTGCCGAGTTCGATCTGATCATTCTCGACCCGCCCAAGTTCGCCCCGACGCAGAAGAACCTCGATCGCGCGTCACGCGCCTACAAGGACGTCAACTTGTTGGGTGCGAAACTCCTGGCGCCGGGCGGTCGGCTGCTGACTTTCTCGTGCTCGGGGGCGGTGAGCATCGATCTGTTCCAGAAGATCGTGGCCGGCGCGGCGTTGGACGCCAAACGATCGCTCAGCATCGTGCAACGACTCGGACAACCGGTCGATCACCCGGTGTTGTTGTCGTATCCCGAGAGCGAGTACCTGAAGGGCCTGTTGCTTCAGGCGAACTGAGCCGTTCGCGTCACTCCTGGACGAGTTCGATGAGCGTGCCGAAACTGCCCTTGGGGTGGATGAACGCCACGGTGGTGCCGCGACTACCGGGACGCGGGGCCTGATCGATGGCCTTGGCGCCGGCGGCGATCATGGCGGCCAACGCCTCACCGCAATCCGCGACGCGGTAGCCGATGTGATGCAAACCCTCTCCGCGCTTCTCGATGGCTTTGGCCACCGGGCTGTCGGGGCGCGTGGGCGTGAGCAACTGCACGTAACTCTCGGCCACCTTCAGCAAGGCTTCCTCGACGCCGTCGCTCTCGACCACCTCGCGGTGATCGACCTCGGCGCCGAAGGCGCGCTTGTAGTAGTCGATCGCGGCTTCCAGATCGTTGACGGCGATGGCCACGTGGTCGATTTCGGTGAGGATCATGTCGACAGCCTAAATGCAACGGTGCTGACCGTGCCCAACCCGGACGCGATGGTCACGCGCGGCGGAAGCGGGAGATGTTCGCCTCGCCCACCTTGGCCCGCAGTTCGGGATCGGTGATGCCCAACCCTTCGGTCGGCGCCAGGCACAGCACGCCCAACTTGCCCTCGTGCATGTTGTTGTGAACCTGGTACGCGGCCTCGCCCACCTCGTTCAAGGCGAATGTCTGGCTCAACACCGGATGGATCATGCCCTTGGCGATGAGGCGGTTGGCCTGCCACGACTCCTGGTAGTTGGCGAAGTGACTGCCGACCAGATTCTTCAAACGCATCCAGAAGTGTCGGTTGTCGAACTCCATCATGAAGCCACTGGTGGCCGCGCAGGTGACCACGGTGCCGCCCCGCTTGGTCACGTACACCGACGCGGCGAAAGTCTGACGGCCCGGATGCTCGAACACGATGTCGGGATCCTCGCCGGTCATGTCGCGGATGTCGCTGCCCAGACGACGCCACTCGCTCTCGTCGTGGGTGTGCTCGTCCTTCCAGAACCTGTAGTTCGCGGTCTTGCGGTTGATGATGTGCTCGACGCCCATGTCGCGCAGGATCTGCGCCTTGTCGTCACTGGACACCACGCACACCGGAATACCGCCGCCGTTCAGCACGTACTGCGTGGCGTACGCCCCGATACCGCCGGTGGCGCCCCAAATCAGAACCACGTCGCCCTGCTTCATGGCCGCACCGTTCGGTGACACGAGCATGCGGTAACTGGTGCTGTTGCACAGCGCGTTCACCGCGGCCTCCTCCCACGTGAGATGCGCGGGCTTGGGCATGAGTTGATTCGCCTTGACCACCGACAGGTCGGCGAGACCACCGAAGTTGGTCTCGTAACCCCAGATGCGCTGGTTCGCGGCCAGCATCGAATCGTTGTGCGCCGTGTTGTCCTGATCATCCACGTGGTTGCAGTGGACGGTCACGTGGTCACCGGGCTTCCACATGCGCACGGCCGAGCCGACCTTGAGCACCACACCCGAGGCGTCGCTGCCGATCACCTGATACGGCTGGTCGTGGCGCTTGGCCCACTCGCTCTCGCGGGACAAACGCTTCATGGGGCCGAAAGTGCTGACCGGTTCGAAGATGCTGGACCAGACGGTGTTGAAGTTGATGCTGCTGGCCATGACCGCGATGTACACCTCGTCGGGGGCCAACTCGGGGGTGGCCACCTCGCCCACGTGGATGCTCTTGCGCGGGTCCTTCTTCTCCGAGGGGGTGCCTTCCCACATGGTCTGCTCGCTGGCCAGAACATGAGCCGCTCGGTAGGTCTCGGGGATCCCCAGAGCGGCGATGGACGGGCCGTCGGCCCCGGCGAGGATGGCGTCGCGGATTTTTTCCATCCGCCGATGTTACTGAGGAGTAGGTTCGGGGGTCACCTCGGGGCAAGAATGGCGAACGACCCCGGGCGCGTCACCCGGAACGACACGAAAGAGAGTCCCTCATGGCCGGTTCATACATCGTCGCTGGAGCCCGCACCCCGATCGGCAAGATGAGTGGGGCTTTGTCGTCTTTCAGTGCCGCCGATCTCGGAGGCTTTGCGATCAAGGCCGCGCTCGAGCGCGCCGGTGTCGCGCCGAACGAGGTTGAGCACGTGATCATGGGGCAGGTGCTCATGGCCGGTCAGGGCCAGGTGCCCAGCCGTCAGGCCGCCGTGAAGGCCGGCATCCCCATGAACGTTCCGGCCGTGAACATCAACAAGGTCTGCCTCTCGGGCATCAACTCCATCTATCTCGCCGATCAGATGATCCAGGCCGGTGACGCCGACATTGTGATCGCCGGTGGCATGGAGAGCATGACCAACGCCCCCTACATCGCCGCCGGAGCGCGCGGTGGATTCCGCTACGGCAACACCGAGCTGAAGGACGCCATCATCGCCGACGGTCTGTGGTGCGCCTTCGACGCTTGCCTCATGGGCTTGGGCACCGAGCGTTACGCGGCGGGCAACATCACCCGCGAACAGCAGGACGAGTTGGCCATGAAGTCCAACCAGCGCGCCGCGGCCGCCATCGCGGCCGGTCGTCTGGCCGAGGAGATCGTGCCCATCTCCATCCCCCAGCGCAAGGGTGACCCCAAGATCATCGACACCGACGAAGGCGTGCGCGCCGACACCACCATGGACTCCCTCGGTGGCCTGAAGCCGGCCTTCGACA
>JAURHL010000109.1 GCA_030833305.1 Acidimicrobiales bacterium
GGAGTCGTGTGCGGATGCCTTCCACACGCATTTTCGCTCGACGCGCGATTACTGGCAGTCATGGTCGCGCGGGCTTTCGATTCCGTTCGAGTGGCAGGAAGCGGTGATACGCGCGGCCATCACGCTGAAGCTCTGCACCTTCGAGGACACGGGCGCGGTCGTGGCCGCGCTGACGCGACTACGAATTGCGTACACCGATAGAGGTGGAATGCGCCGAATACGGCCGTATGTGGAGTCCCAACTTCGACGACTCACGAAATAGTTGCCTACCCTGTGCGCATGAATCGAGTCTCTTCCCACCGGCGCTCGCTGCTCGTCGTCGCCGTTCTCTCGATGATCTCGGCGTGCGGATCCGGTGACGACGACGAACGTTCCCTCGACTCCGCACTCACCACCACGCCGGCCGACCAGACGTCGATCGCCACAGCGATCGAAACGACGACACCATCGGAGTCCGAGTCGTCTCCCACGACACCATCGACGATCGACACGCTCGTCCCGAACGCGTCACCGTCGTCGGAACCAGATTCGGATCCGACCATCGCGCCGATCACACCCTCCACACCGATGACCAGTCCGGCCCCGTCGGCTTCCACGTCTCCACCGACACCGTCACCGACACCCACGCAACCAGCGGATCCCGTGGGTCTGCGCATCGAACCCGAACGTGGCGACGGCTACAACCGTGACCTCTTCCGTCACTGGGTGGACGCCGATGGCGATGGCTGCGACACGCGCAAGGAGGTGCTCATCGCCGAGTCGCTCGAACCCGTGCAGACCGGATCGAGTTGCGCCATCCTCAGCGGCCGTTGGTATTCCATCTACGACAACACCGAGACCACCGATTCGTCGCGCTTCGACATCGACCACGTGGTGGCGTTGAAGGAAGCGTGGGATTCGGGGGCGTGGAACTGGAGCGCCGATCAGCGACGCGACTTCGCCAACGATCTCAGCCAGCCCTACTTCCTGATCGCGGTCTCGGCATCAAGCAACCGGTCCAAGAGCGATCGTGATCCGGCCGAGTGGTTGCCCACCAACACGTCGTACCGCTGCGCGTACGTGCGCATCTGGATCGATGTGAAGCGGGCCTGGAACCTGTCGGTGGATCAGACCGAGTACGACGCGCTCCGCAACACACTCGCCGCCTGCTGACCGTCGTTCTCGGTCGCGAACGTGACGGAAAACGGTCGCCTTGGCGACCGAGAACGGCAAGGTCAGGAAATGGTGGAGTTGACGAAGGTCGCCAACTCCTCGCCGCGGTCCTCCTGCAGGAAGTGACCGCCACCCACGATGGTGGTGTGGGTCGAGGTTTCGCATCCCGGAATGTTCTTGCGGAACGCCCATTCGCCGTTCTTGGTCACCGGGTCACTGTCGCTGAACGCACAGTGGAACGGCTTGGTCCACGACTTCAGAACTTCCCACGCGGCCAGGTTCTCCTTGGACGAGGGATAGTCCAACGACGCCGGCACCAGCGTGGGGAAGATGCGTGCCCCCGCCTTGTAGGACTCGTCCGGGTAGGGGGCGTCGTAGGCGGCCAGCACCTCAGGAGCCAGGGGCTTGACCGCGCAACCGCCTTGAATGATCTTCGACGTTTCGAACACCGGGGTCGATTGGCTGAACTCGCGCCACGCCTTGAACGCCGCATTGGGTTCGGGGTCGCCGGTGGGCAGCCCACCGTTGCCCAACACCACGCGATCGAAGCGATCGGGGAACGCGGTCACCAAGCGCAGACCGACGAGGCTTCCCCAGTCTTGGCACACCAAGGTCAGGTTCCGTAGATCGTTGGCCACCAACCACTGACTCATCCAGTCGACGTGACGCTCGTAGGTGTAGTCCGACGTGAGCGCGGGCTTGTCGCTGCGACCAAACCCCACCAGGTCCGGTGCCACCACGCGATGACCGGCCGCCACCAACACCGGAATCATCTTGCGATACAGGAAGCTCCATGACGGTTCACCGTGCATGCACAAGATGGTGTCGGCCGCATTCTTCGGACCGGCATCCACGTGGGCCACGCGCAGCGTCGTGCCGTCGTGGGCGGTCACGTTGGTGTAGGTCACGGGAAAATCGAAATCGGGAACCGCGGCAAAAGCGGATTCGGGAGTGCGCAGGACGTCCATAAAGTGTCACCTTATCTGTAACTAGTTGCGCTCAACGAGTCGGCAGGTCGTAGGTGCTCGACAGCCGGGCCGGTCCGCCCCCGCGCACCACCAGGCGACCCTCGGCGGCCAATTGCGTGAGATGCGCCAGCACGCTGCGCGCGGCCGGAATGTGCAATTCGGGAATGACCGCCGCGTACATCTGGCGCACCATCGGTGCCACGGTGTTCAGGCCCGCCGCCACCGCGGCCAACACCTGAGCCTCGCGACCCAGGCGATGTTCGTAGTAGGCGGTCAGGAACGGCTTCGGGTCGGTGATTGCGGCGCCGTGCGTGGGCCACAACACGCGATCGTCGCGCATCTGCACTTTCTTCAACGACGCCAAGTAGTCGGCCATGTCTCCGTCGGGGGGCGACACCACCGTGGTACTCCAGCCCATGATGTGATCGCCGGTGAACAGCGCCTTCTCCTCCTCGAGGCACACGCACATGTGATTCGATGTGTGGCCGGGCGTGTGCACCGCGGTCAGGGTCCAGCCGTCACCGTGCGCGGCCACCTCACCATCGTTCACCCGCACGTCGGGATCGAAGTCGGTGTCCACCGACTCGTGCAGTTCCATGTCGTCGGGATCCAGCCCCGCGGCGCGGGCGATCTCGCGTTCCTTCTCGATCTCCTCGGCGGTCTTGGGTGGCGGCTTCAGCGCCTCCATCACTTTGATGTCGTCGTCGTTGTCCAACACCCCGACCTCACCGTGCGGCTTCCACGCCACCGTGGGCGCACCGGTTTGTTCGCGCAGCCAGGCCGCCAATCCCACGTGATCACTGTGGCAATGCGTCACCACGATGGCGCGCACCTTCAGGTCCTCGACGGCGCGCAACAACGCCGTGCGGTGCTCGGGAAGATCGGGGCCCGGATCGATGACCGCCGCATCCCCCGAAACGCCCGCAACGATGTAAGTACCGGTTCCGGTGAACGTGAACTTCGACGGGTTGCGGGCGATCACCCGACGCACCCGGGGACTCATCGACTCGACCTCGGCGTAACGCAACGGATCGATCGGACCCACGAACGGAATTCCTGCCATGTCCCCCCTCGATCAGCCGCGGCCCGCCAAGCGCGCCAGTTCCCCGACAATACGCACCTCGCCCACCGGCTTGCCGTGCCCGAGCAACACCGACGCGAAGGCATCAGCGCGCACCCCGGCGATGTCGACGCCCAGAGCCGACAACGCCGCTCGCATCAACGGCGGCCGGGGCCGGTTCGCGCCGTCGGCCACCTTCAGAGCCACCGCACGGCCATCGGGTAACGCCGCAGCGAACACTCCCTCGGCACCATCCTTGGCCATGAGCCCCGGAATGCCGCGCATCAACAAACTCACGTCTCGATCGGGACCACCAACCATGTCGGGATTCGATGACATGGCTCGGTGAATTCGTCGTCCGGCTTCACCAGCAGCGCCGGTGGCCATGGCTCGGAACGCCCGCGCCAAACCGACCAACGGGATGACGTGCGCCGGCGCACCACAACCATCGATCCCGATACCCGACACCGGTGCGTCGATGAGAGCCGGGATTCCGTTGGTGATGGCCGTCTGCAACGGATGCTCGACGTTCAGATAGTCAGCACCATGGCTCCAACCGTTGATGACGCAGGTGGCGATCATGCCGGCGTGTTTGCCCGAGCAGTTCATCTGTAGCGGCGACGGTGTGCCACCTTTGCGGACGACGCGCATCGACTCGCCCTCGTCGAGTGGTAGGTCGGCGGTGTTGGCCAAGGCGGACTCGTCGAGGCCCACCGTCGACAGGATGCGGCGGGCACCGTCGAGATGCATGGGGCGACCATCGTGCGACGCGCAGACGAGCGCCAACAAGTCGTCGGGCAGGTCGAGTCCGGCCGACACCATCGCATGGGCTTGCAACGGCTTGGTGGACGAACGCGGATAGACCGGCAGATTCACGTCACCGAAGGCGAACGCCACCGAGCCGTCCCGATCAAGACCGACGACCGCGGCGTGGTGAACGGACTCCAGGACGTCGCTGCGATACGTGACGGCCAAAGGCTGGTATGCCTCGATCGGGTCGCTCACCCGCGTCAGACTCCGCGACCGCGACGGAATCGACGGCGAGCGCCAGCGGACAACGCGCGTTCCGGTCGGGGCTTGCGTTCGGCGGACTCCACCAGGGGGTTGGCGATCAACTCGTGGCGCTCACCGGCCGCACCAACCAACGCCACCGCCATCGCCGCCACCGGCAATCCGAGCACCGCGCCCACGGGGCCGAGCAGCGCCCCACCGGCGATGGCCGAACCGAACGAAATGGCCGGATGGATCTCCATGGTCCGTGCCGTGATCTTCGGTGCCACCAAGAAATTCTCGAGCTGCTGATACGCGATGATCACGATGATCACGATGAGAGCCTTCACCGGCGAGTCGATGAAGGTGATCAGCACCGGCAACACACCGGCGATGTAGGTGCCGATGACCGGAATGAACTGTGAGACGAGGCCGACCCACACCGCCAGTGCCACCGGCGCCGCGGTTCCCAACGACTGGAACGCGATCCAATGCACGATCGCCGACACGGCGGCCAGCAGAGCGCGGCTGTAGAGATATCCGCCGGTCTTCTCGATGGCCAGTTCCCACGTGGCCAACACCCGTTCCTGGCGATCGGGTTTCAGACGACTGCAGATGGCACGGCGGAGTTTGGGCCCGTCGGCGACCATGTAGAAGGTGAACAGCAGAATGGAGAATGCCTGCAGCAAAAGACCGAGCGCGGTGACCGACAACTTGATCGCGGTTCCTTGTTGTCCACGAATGAACTTCTGCACCGGTCCATCGGGGTCCTGAATGCTGTCGTTCACCTTCTGAGCATCGATGTCGGTGTTGAGGTTGTCGTTCAGGAAGTCGACCGTGCGATTCACGTAACGGTCGGAGTTCTGCGCCAGATCGGCGGCCTGGGTGCCCACCAACGTGCCGATGGCCACCACGAAAAACAGCGCCCCCACCACGATGCCCAGGATGATCAACATCGTCGCGCGACCACGTCGCCAGCCTCGTCGGGCCAACTTGGCCACGCCCGGCTCGATGGCCAACGACAGAAACAGCGACACCAGACCGATGACCAACAACGACGACAGACGCGAATACGCGTATCGGAAGAGGATGGTGGCGAGGAACCCCAACCAGAAGACCAAGGTGGCTTTCCACACCCAACGCGGCAGCCGATCGGTGTCGGACTTCGGCGCTTCGGACTCGTCGGCCATGTGACGAGCGTATCCCCCTCGCATGGACACTGTCCGAGGGTCGTGGGACGATGGGACATGGCCGTGGAACCCCGAGATGTCGTTGCCCGCGTGCGTGACGCGGTGGCCGACGCCGTCAAGTCCAAGGTGGTGGGCCCGAACGCGGACGAACGGGCGGCCCAGTTGTTCGAGGCCCCCGGTAATCGCTGGTTCGCCGAGGATCGACCCATCCGCATCATTCACGGCGACACCTGCATGTTCGTCGGTGGTCTGCGCGCGTTGTTGTTCCAGTCCCTCCACCCCTTGGCGATGGCCGGTGTGGCCCAACACAGCGACTACAAGGCCGATCCGTGGGGCCGTCTGCAACGCACCGCCGACTTCCTGGCCGCCACCACCTTCGGCCCGGCCGAGCAAGCCCAGAGAACCATCGACATGATCAAGAGGGTTCACACCCGCGTGGTGGGCACGGCATCCGATGGTCGCGCGTACAGCGCCAACGACCCGCACTTGTTGAAGTGGGTGCACATCGCCGAGGTGGACTCGTTCATCGCGGCCCACCGCGCGTTCGGGGCCACGACCCTGACCGACTCCGACTACGACGGCTACGTGGCCGACATGGCGGTCATCGCCACCGCGTTGGGAGTTGTGGACGCACCGCGATCGCTCGACGAGTTGCGGGTCGCCTTGGGCGAGTATCGATCCGAGCTGCGTTCGTCCGCCGAGGCCCGTGACGCCGCGCGCTATCTGCTGTTGACACCACCGTTGCCCATCCTGGTTCGACCGGCGTACGGCTTGCTGGCCGCGGCCGCGGTCAGCCTGATGCCCGCGTGGACCCGTATTCCGTTGCGTTTGCCGTGGTTCCCCGTCAGCGAACGCGCGTTGGTGCGACCGGCGGGCACCACGTTGGTGAAGACCTTGCGCTGGGCCCTGGCGCCTACCGCGCCGCGCTGATCAACGCGTCGTACAGATTCTGTTGGTGCGAGTCGGTGGCCGCGGTGTCCTCCGGATGCCACTGCACGCCGATGAGCCATTGATCACGACCGGTGTGTTCGAGACCCTCCACCAGACCGTCGGCGGACCGCGCCACCACTTTCAAACCCTTGCCGACCATGTCGATTCCTTGGTGATGGAATGATGCAACGTTCACCTTCGTCGCTCCCACGGCCTTCGACAACTTCGTGCGTGGGGTGATGTCGACATCGTGCAACACGTAATCCTGACCGGCCGGAAACTTGCCCGGCGCGTGTCGAACGACACCGGGGATGTCGCCGATGTGTTGGATGAGCGTTCCACCAAGAGCCACGTTCACCAACTGGATGCCGCGACACACCGCCAACGTGGGCAACTTCATCTCGATCGCGGCGTGGACCAACGCCATCTCGAAATGATCCTGCTCGGCGTTCACTCCGTACACGTGAGGTTGACGTTGCTGGCCGTACAGATGCGGGTCGACGTCGGCCCCGCCCATCAACACCAACGCCCGGAATCCCTTCAGCAATTGCAGCGCCTCGTCGTGGCGCAACTCGCGCGGGCTGAGCGTCAGTGGTTCACCACCGGCTCGCA
>JAURHL010000010.1 GCA_030833305.1 Acidimicrobiales bacterium
ATCGATGCGCGAAGCAACATGCGCGCCAACGTCGGCGCTTCGATCGTCACTTGGTCAGTTCATCGACGAAGTCCGCGAACACGTCGGCGTAGCGCATCGCATCGGACTCGGTGTGCATGATGGAGATCAACCACTGTTCGTCGAGTCCCGGCGGCAACAGGATTCCGCGGTTGATGCCGTGGATCCATTGAGCGAACGCCAGATCGAGATCGGTGGCCTTGTAATCGCGGTAATTGCGAATGGGTTCGGGGGCCCACGTGACGCAACCCTTCGCCCCGAATTGAATGGTGTGCGCGGGAAGTCCGGCGTCGTCGATGATGTCGTTGCACGCGTCGACGAGCATCTTGTTGCGACCGATCGTGGCCGCGGTCGCTTGCGGAGTGCACACCTCGGACAGCACGGCCTTGGCCGCGGCCATGCACAACGGGTTTCCGTTGTACGTGCCGAGATGAATGACGCGACCGAGGGTGATCTGATCCATGTACTCGCGCTTGCCACCGAACGCACCGATTGGTAGGCCACCACCGATGGACTTTGCGAGCGCCACGAGGTCGGGCTCCACACCGAGTGCTCCGGCGGCACCTGACCAGCCGGCGGTGATGCCGGTCTTGACTTCGTCGAAGATCAACAGCGTTCCGTGACGTTGGGTGATCTCACGGACCGCCTGCAGGTAGCCGGGGTCGGGCAGACAGATGCCGATGTTCTCCATGACCGGCTCGACGATGAAACACGCGACGTCGTCGTTACCGAGCGCACGCTCGAGGGCCTCGGGATCGTTGTACGGCACGACGATGGTGTCGGACAGGACCGCCTTGGTGACGCCTGCCGTGGCCGCCACCGGCGTCGGATTGTCGGCGGGGCCGGCATCCTCCAGCTTGGGCTTCATGGAGATCATGACCTCGTCGTGATGCCCGTGATAGCCGCCTTCGACCTTGACGATCTTGTCGCGCCCGGTCGCACCACGGGCCACGCGAATGGCGTCCATGGTGGCCTCGGTGCCCGAGTTCGTGAAACGCCACATGGGCAACCCGTACCGCTCGCCCAACAACTCGGCCACGTCGGCGTTCAGTTCGCACGGGGTCACGAACAGGGTGCCGTTGGCGAGCTGCTCGTCCACCGCCCGTCGTACGACCGGGTTGATGTGCCCGCTGAAGAGCGCACCGAATCCCATGTCGTAGTCGATGTACTCGTTGTCGTCGACGTCCCACATGTAGGCGGCGTCGGCTCGCTTCACCACGATGGGATGCGGGTCGTAGGCCTGGAAGCTGGAGGGCACTCCGAGCGGCAGGACCTTTCTCGCGCGCTCGTTCGCGCGGCGGGAGCCGGTGGTTCGCTCCGCGTAGAGAGCGATCTCGCGGGCGGTGATTTGCTTGGCCCGATCGCCGAGGCGACGAGTTGCGCTGACTGAAGATTCCGTGGTCGACACGGTTAAACACCCCTTCAAGGTTGAGCCCATGCTAGCAGGGCTCCGAGACGGAGCTGAGCGGGAGTCCCCAACATCCACGGGCGGTGCGAATCCGCACCTGATCTGGCAGAATGGACGAGTACATGGTGGGCGTAGCTCAGTCGGTTAGAGCGTCAGGTTGTGGCCCTGAAGGCCGGGGGTTCGAATCCCCTCGTTCACCCCAAGTCATACGAAGTCGCACGTCGGAACCGGTTCGGGCCCCGAGAACCTCGTGGAAACGGGAATCCTTGGGGGGAACACCTCGGGCATCTACACTTGCCCTTCGCGCTAGGCACCTCTAGCTCAACGGCAGAGCAGTGGACTCTTAATCCATTGGTTCTGGGTTCGAATCCCAGGGGGTGCACCACCTCGAATCCGGCACGAATGGTTCACCCGCCATATTCCTCCGGTCGATTCCCGCACTGATTCGTCACGGAACGGAGCAACATGCGAGTGCTCGTGATCCATGCTCATCCCGACCCCGAGTCGTTCAGTCGTGCCCTTCTGACTGCCGCCCTCGATGGTTTGTCACGCGCGGGTCATGACGCGACCGTGATCGACCTGTACACGCTCGATTATCCCGGTGGACCGACCCGCGACGAGTGGCGCGCCTACGAGACCAACTCACCGGTCCTCGACCCGATGGTCGCCGAACACGTCGAGTTGGTGCGATCGGCCGAGGCCCTCGTCTTCGTGTACCCCACGTGGTGGAGCGCCATGCCCGCGATCATGAAGAGTTGGTTGGAACGCACCATGGTGACGGGCCTCGCCTTCACTCTCGACGAGCGCACCCGCCTCATCCGGCCCGGCCTGGGTCACGTGCGTCATCTCGTCGGCATCAGCACCTACGGTTCGCCTCGCTGGTACGTGAAGTTGGTCAACGACAACGGGCGCCGCACGATCACCCGAACTCTCCGACTGTCCACGGGGGGCAAAGCCCGCACCACGTGGCTACCCCTCTACACGCTCGACGGTCAGTCTCCCGAAGGTCGAACCGCCTTTCTCGATCGCGTGCGTCGTTCGATGGAGGAATTGTCGTGAAGGTTCTGGTCGTGCACGCCCATCCGGATCCCGAATCCTTCAACCACGAGTTGATGCAACGGGTCGTCCGCGGATTGCGGTCGGTCGATCACGACGTTCGCGTGCGCGATCTGTACGCCGAGAACTTCGATCCCCGCCTCAGCCTCGACGAGAAGCGAAACCACATCGCACCTCCGGACACCAAGCCCCATCTCGCCGAGTACTACGACGAACTCCGGTGGTGCGAGGCGTTGGTGTTCGTCCACCCGACCTGGTGGGGCGCCCAACCGGCCGTGCTCAAGGGCTGGATCGACCGCGTGTGGGCCTGTGGCGTGGCGTGGGAGCTGCCCGAGGGCGCCAAGAGATTGAAACCGACGTTGCACAACGTGCGTCGCATCGTCACGTTCACCACGCACGGGTCACCCTGGCGCATCAACGCGTTGCAAGGGGTGCCCGGGAAGCGAATCGTCAACCGCTCGTTGCGCGTCATCTGTCATCCGCTGTGTCGGACACGTTGGGTCGCGCTGTACCGCATGGACTCCAGCACACCGGCTCGACGCCGGACATTCCTGCGCCGTGCCGAACGCGTGGCGTCGCGCCTCTAACGCGCGGTGGACGACGCCACCGCCACCTCGGCGGCCACACGCGCGTTGTTCTCGGCCAGGGCCAGGTTGGCCGGAACGCTACGACCCTCGGTGGCCTCGCCGATGCGACCCAGCACGAACGGCGTCACCGCCGCTCCTCGAATGCCCGCGGCTTCGCAATCTCGCAAGGCGTCCTCGAGCACCGCGTCCAATCGTTCGGCGTCGAGTTCGGCATCTTCGGGGATGGGCACGGTCAGCAAGAGACCCGACGCATCTCGCGAACGGTTCTGATGGATCGCGGCGACCTCGGCCGCCGATTCCACGCGATGGGGGATTCGTAGACCCGACGAACGGGTGTAGAAGGCCGGAAACCAATCGTGGCGCCACCCCAGCACCGGAACGCCGGCGGTCTCGAAATACTCCAATGTTCGCGGTAGATCGAGGAACGCTTTGGCCCCGGCCGACACGGTGATCACGGGATGGGACGCGATGGCGTCGAGATCGGCCGAAACGTCACCGGAGATCTCGACCCCGCGATGCACACCGCCGATGCCTCCGGTGGCGAACACGCTCACTCCCCCGGCGGCCGCGATGGCCACGGCGGCCGACACCGTGGTCGCCCCGAATTCCCACCGCTGAGCAACGGCCACGGGGACGTCACGTTCGGCGACCTTGCGAGCCGCGCCGAGAACTCGCGGATGGTCGGACTCCTCGATTCCGAGACGCACCTCGCCGTCGAGCACCGCGGTCACCGCCGGTACGCAACCAGCCGCGCGAATCACGTCGAGGCATCGACGCAACGCGTCGGCATTGGCCGGCGAGGGCAGTCCGAGGTGCGAGAAGATCGTCGACTCGAGGGCCACCACCGGACGACCGGATGCCAACGCCGTGGCCACTTCATCGGACGGTGCGACACGAAGGCTCATTGCGTGTCCAGTCTGGCATCACGCACGAAGCGACTGACGGCTTCGACGTGGTGCGTGTGGGGGAAGAGATCGAGAACTTCCGAGTACTCGAGCCGGTAGCCCGCGTCGGTCAACAGGCGGGCGTCACGCCCGAGGGACGCCGGATCGCACGACACCAGCACGATGATCGGGGAACCGGTGGCGACCAACGCGGTCACCCCCGCCGCACGAAGTCCGTCGCGGGCCGGATCCGCCACGACCGCACCACAGGGTTCCGACACCCACCGCTCGAACGCGGATTCGACCACGCGGGCTCGGCGATTCCGGAGATTGTGGCGAGCGTCCGCGCACGCCGACGGATTCGATTCGACCACCAGCACCTCGCGATCACCGGCGTCGATGGATGCGGCGAACAATCCGATGCCGCCGTACGCGTCCAGCAACGGACCCGACCCCCACGATGCCGACGGACCGAGCGCCGACGTCACCCGTTCCACCAGAACCTCGGCCGCCCGGGGCGAGGACTGGAAGAACGAGGCCGCGCTCACGCGGAACTCGACGCCGTTCACCACTTCGGTGATCCTTGACTCCGGGCCCCCGACGACCGAAGCCTCGAGCCCGAAAACTCCCGCGGGCTCCGCCCACACCACCACCGCACCGTCGTGGTTGCTCACGCGAACGACGGCCTCTTCGGCCGAATCCAGACGCAGGTCGGTGAACACGGGCGCCAACCCCGGGTGAGCGATCAGGCATCGATCGACCGTCACCACGTCATGACTGCGCCGACGCCGAAAGCCGACACGCCCGTCTGCGGTCCGAGCGACACGGACCGTCGTTCGCGCACCCACGGAGGGCACGTCGACATCGGGAAGACGAACGTCGGGATCGACGATGCGCCCGAGGCGAGCCAACGATTCGCGCACGATGTCGCGTTTGATCTCGCGTTGGAGCGACACCGAGGCGTGTTGCAGATCGCAACCTCCACATCCTTCGCGGACGAATCGACAGGGAGGATCCACCCGCTGTGGATTCGATTCCAACACCTTCGTCGTCGCGGCTCGGGCATAGTCCCGCGATTGCTTGACGATGTGGGCCTCCACCAGTTCGCCGGGCAGGGCACCCTCGACGAACACCACGCGCCCGTCATCGAGACGGCCGAGGCCGTCTCCTTCGGCCACCACCTTTTCGATGCGTACGGTCGCCGTCGTTCGAGCCCGCTCCGTCGCCATCGTGCCGAGGCTATTGGGGCTATCGTGACGGCGTGGCCCTGCCGATCCAGATCGTTCCGTCCGTCCTTCCTTGCGATTTCGCCCGCTTGGGTGCCGAGATCGAGGCTCTCGATGCCGCCGGCGTCGACCACTTCCAATGGGACGTCATGGACGGACAATTCGTTCCAAATCTCACCTTCGGACCCGACGTCATCGCCGCGGCCCGCAAGCACACGACGAAGCCGTTCGAGGCGCACCTGATGGTGCTCACCCCCGACATGTTGGCGGCCCGCTACGTGGAAGCCGGATGCTCGCGACTCATCGTTCACGTGGAGGCGTGTCCGCATCTCCACCGCACCCTGGGCAACATCGCTTCGATGGGTGCGAACGCGGCGGTGGCGCTCAATCCGCACACGCCCATCAGCGAGGTCGAGCACGTGCTGGACCTCGTCGACATGGTGCTCGTCATGACCGTGAATCCGGGTTTCGGCGGCCAGTCCTACATCGCGAGCATGGAACCCAAGATCGCCGAACTTCGGGCGCTGATCGAACGACGCGGTCTCGCCGACCGCGTGAACATCGAGGTGGACGGAGGCATCGGACCGAACACCATCGAGGGAGCCGTGGCGGCCGGTGCGAACGTGTTGATCGCCGGCACGGCGCTCTTCCGCTACAGCGAAGGGCTCGAGTTCGCGGTCAGTGATCTTCGCGCCAAGGCTCTCGCCGCCCGCGGCTGAGGCACCTCAACGGCGAGGCTCGCCGTCCCACGCCCGTCGGCCGGACCGCCACACGGTGACCGCGAGTGCTCGCAACGTGGCGAGCCCGAGCAATCCGCCGAAGACCCACACGAACGGCAACAGGATCGCACGGACGAGTCGCCCCTTGGCGTTGGACAACGGTGCCAGCACACCGCTCTCGACTGGTCCACCGTCGATCGTGAGCGTGCGGACCGCGTCCTCGATTTCGGGACAGTCGGCGTCGGAGTTGTCCATGCCGATGATCTGACTTCCGCCGAAGAGGGGCTCGGGGTCGCGCACCTTCGAATACAAGGCCCCGGTCTCGGCGTTAACGCCGACGGCCACGATGTAGTCGTCGCCGATGGCGAGGAACCGCACGTCCTCCTCGTAGAGCACGTCGACCAGACCGGTGGCCTCGTAGCCCTCCAGGGTTCCACCACGCATCTGATCGATGCGAAAGCGCGCCGTACGAGGATCGGCCGCAATGATCGTGCCCACGAAGGTGGCCCGTACTGGGGTGGGAATCACGCAACTGGCCGGCACCGTGTTCGTGGGCGTCGCCACCACCGTGGTGTCCGTGGTGCCACCACCACCAGCCGACCCATCCTCCACCGGAACGTCGGTGACGGGCGGGTCGGTGACGGGAGGTGCCGCCGCCGAGACCGACGACGAACCCCATGAGAGTGAGATCAATGCGAGCGAGATCAGTGCGAGTCCAGCGACGAGCACGAGGACCGTACCGTTCGCGGCTCGCCGTGTCGTTCCCATCAGCGACACACTAGTGAACGCGTCCCGCGGTCCGGGGTCGGTCGGTCAACGCCCCTTGAAGGTCGGGGTGCGCTTTTGGATCCAGGCCGAGATCGCTTCGGCCGTGTCCTTGGTGCTGAAGTTGACCGACTGGGCGATTCCCTCGTCGTCGAGAGCCTCTTCCATGGTCACCTGCATCGCGTTGTTGAGCATGCGCTTCGACTGAGCCAACGCGATGGGCGGTAACGCCAACAATCGATCGCACCAGTCACCGACGAACGCGTCCAGTTGCGCGTCGGGCACCACCCGATTCAGCAGGCCGAAGCGATCGGCCTCCTCGGCGGAGAGGATGTCGGCGAAGAACGCCAATTCCTTGGCCTTGTGCATTCCGATCCGACGCGGAAGGACCCACGATCCACCACCGTCGAGAGAAAGTCCGCGCTTGGAGAAGATCTCGGAGAAGCGGGCGTTGTCGGACGCCACCACCAGGTCGCAACCGAAGGCGATGTTGCACCCCACACCGACGGCCACGCCGCGAACCTTGGCGATGGTGGGTTGGGGCAGCCGGTGGATGGCCAGAATCGCCGTCGACACCTCACGCATCGAGTAGTAGTAATGCCCGTGTTGACGGGCCTTGGTCTGCCCCTCGCGCGAACCGATGCTCGACAAATCGGCACCGCTGCAGAACTCGTTGCCGGCACCGGTGAACACCACCACGCGGTCGTCACCGTTGTGCTGAATCTCGTTGAGCACCTCGATGAGCTCCACCCACATCACACCGTTCACGGAGTTCTTGCTCTTGGGTCGGTTGAAGGTGATGGTGACCACTCCGCGGTCACGCTCGACGAGGAGGGTCTCGTAATTCTTGTTGGCATCGCTGGAAGGACTCACGAAGACGACGATAATGAGGCCATGGGATTCAACCCCTATCGGAAATTCCGGGCCCGTCGTGCCGACTACGTGTTCGTCGTGGCCGCCCTCGTGGCCGCTGTGGCCCTGGTCGTCTGGGCCTTCACCGGCTGAGACGATGGCGTCATCGCGGCGGCGAACCGGCATCTGGGACGGTCTCTACGGCCCCGTCGAGGTGCGCCGGGTTCAGCCGTATCAGGCCGTCAAGGAGTACGTCTGCCCCGGCTGTCACCAGCGCATCCCCACGGGCATGGGTCATTACGTGGCCGTACCGCGCGACGCACCCGATCTGCGTCGTCATTGGCACTACGCCTGTTGGGATCGACGTTCGGCTTCCTGACTCAGAACGCCGCCTCGATCACCTCGACGATCGCCGAGTCTCCGACGCCGACGACGCAGGCCACGTCGAAGCGCAGTCGAACGTCGCGCACTCCGCGTTCCGACATCCATGCCACGGCCAAGCGCCGAACGCGACGTTGCTTCTCGATGTTCACCGCGTGAGCCGGCGATCCGAACCGGTCGGTCGCTCGCGTCTTGACCTCGCAGAACACCAACTCACCGTCGCGAACGGCGACGATGTCGATCTCACCCGCGCGACAGCGCCAGTTCCGGTCCATGATCTCGTATCCGTGACCGCGATACCACTCGACCACCGCGTCCTCGCCCTGCGACCCCAGATCGCGATTGTGGTTCAGGCCTGGTCGAGGTCCACCACGTCCTCGCGGGGAAGTTCCTCGACGTTCACGTCCTTGAACGACAGGATCTTCACCCGCGGAACGAATCGGCTCTTGCGGTACATGTCCCACACCCATGCGTCGGTCAACTCCACTTCGATGAGCGGCCGAGCACCGTCGCCGGTGACTTTCACATCGACCTTGTTCGCCAGATAGAAACGGCGCTCGGTCTCGATGGCGAAGCGGAACATGCCCGCCACGTCTTGGTACTCCTGCGCGAGATGAAGCTCGCGATCGGCCTCGAAATCCTCGAGATCGTCGGTGCTCAATGGAGGGGTCCTCGACCCGAAGCCGTCTGACGTCCGCGACGCGGGTTCAGAAGTCGCGCTTCTCGCGGACCTTGGCGGCCTTACCGGTGCGGTCGCGCAGGTAGTACAGCTTGGCGCGACGCACGTCGCCCTTCTTCACGACCTCGATCTTGGCGACCGAAGGGGTGTGCAAGGGGAAGGTGCGCTCGACACCCACGCCGTAGCTGACCTTGCGCACGGTGTAGGTCTCCTGCACGCCCGAGCCGTGACGGCCGATGACGTTGCCCTGGAACACCTGGATGCGCTCCTTGCCGCTTTCGACGACGCGCACATGAACCTTCAACTCGTCGCCGGGTCCGAACTCGGGGATGTCGGTGCGGATGTTCTGCTGGTCAACGATGTCGGTGGTCTTCATGGGATTCGTCCTCGGTTGGTGGACCGGCTCGCCCGCGCGGGGCGCCGGTCACGGCTGGTCAAGGATACGGGCAGGCAGGGAACTCTTCCAACAGGGCTTTCTCCCGATCCGACAGCCCCCCGCGGGCGTCGATCAGGTCGGGGCGCGACCTCAGGGTGCGATGAAGGGCCTGAGCCAGTCGCCAGCGCTCGATCTGGGCGTGATTCCCGCCTCGCAGCACCTCGGGCACGGTCCAGCCGCGGAAATCGGCCGGACGCGTGAAATGGGGCTCCTCCAGCAAGCCGGAGAGCCCGAAGCTCTCGGTCACCGGACTGGCGGCATTGCCCATGGCCCCCGGGAGCAGGCGCGTCACGGCCTCGATCACCATGCAGGCGGCCACCTCTCCCCCGTTCAACACCACGTCGCCCACGCTGATCTCGCCGTCGCACAGGTGCTCTCGCACCCGATGGTCGACTCCCTCGTAGCGCCCGCACAACAGGCTGAACCCGCCCCCCTCGACGTGCGTGGCGGCCAGTTCCTCGGCCAGTCGCTGATCGAAACGACGTCCGCCGGGGCTCAACAAGAACAGTGGTCGTGGTGGGTTCGCCGCTTCGACCGACGCGAAGATCGGCTCGGCGCGCATCACCATGCCGGCGCCTCCTCCGAACGGGGCATCGTCGACGGTGCGGTGCACGTCGGTGGTGTGATCGCGCAGATCGTGACAACGCAGGTCGAGTAAACCGTTCTCCCGACACTTGCCGAGCAGGCTCTCCGCGCAAAAGGTGTCGACCAACGACGGGAAGATCGTGAACACGTCGACGCGCATCGTCACTCCTCGTCGTCGAACACGTCGAACAAACCGGCGGGCGGGTCGATGAGTGCGGTGTATCCGCCGGCGTCGTTGGGGCGCACCGACACCACGAAGTTGACCGGCACCAACGCACCGCTCTCGAGTTCCAACAGGTCGTTGGCCGGGTTCGCCACCACGGCCACACAACGACCGTGCCTTGTTCCCTCGACATCCACGACATCGGCTCCGATGGCCTCGTGCACCCAAACGGCATCAGGATCGTCGATGGGTTCGGCCCAGATGACCCGGTTCACCAGACGTTCGCAGAGAGTGCGGTCATCGACGCCCACCAGGGACACGATCCAACGATCGGGACCGGTGGAGAACATGGGCGTGCTGGAGGCCACTTCGAACCAGGATCCGGCCCACAGACGCGCCCCGCGGTCGACCCGCTCGTGACGATCGGTCGTGAGCTTGACGTAAATCTGGCCCCGCACACCGTGCGGTCGACCGAAACGACCGACCTCCAACAGCCCGTCGGGGCGTGAGGTGGATTCCGATGCGGTCGTCACGGCGGATTCCGTGATCGCGAATCAGTCGACGAAGTCGACGTCGACTTCGTGGCCATCCTTGACGGCGGCGGCGCGCACGAGCGTACGGATGCTCTGCGCGGTGCGACCACGGCGACCGATGACCCGGCCGAGGTCTCCGGGCCCGACCTTCACTTCGAGTCGAAGGCGGTGACGTCCCTCGGTCTCTTCCACGCTGACGGCGTCGGGATCGTCGACGATGGAACGAACCACGTGGGTGAGCACGGCCACGGCCGTGGGGGTGGCGATCTGATTGGCGTCGGTCATCGCGACGAAATCACTTGGCGCGGGCGCTGGTGAACTGAGCCCACGCACCCGAGATCTCGAGAAGCTTCTTCACGCGCTCGGTGGGCTGAGCACCCTTCATCAGCCACTGCACGGCCTTGTCGTTGTCGATGCTCAACACCGACGGCTCCTGGCGCGGGTTGTACTGGCCGATGATTTCGAGGAACGCGCCGTCACGGGCCGAGCGACTGTCGCTGGCGATGACGCGGTAATGAGGCTGCTTGGTCTTTCCGACTCGGGTGAGACGCAACTTGACTGACATGCGGTGATGACTCCTGACTGGGGCGCCCGGGACCAGCCACAGGCAGACGGCGAAGGCTAACCGCCCGCCCCGTCTTCCCCAACGCCCTATCGGGATGGAGGAAAGCCCGGGAATCCACCGCCGGGGCCGCCCGCGGGACCGCCGCCAGGGCCGCCCAGACCCGGCAGACCTCCGCCGCCGAGGGCTCCCAGTCCGGCCAAGCCGGCCATCTTGCCCTTCTTGCCCTTCTTGCCCGGGGCCGCGGCGCCCATGCGCTTCATCATCTTTTGCATCTCCGAGAACTGCTTCACCAAACGGTTCACCTCGGCGATGGAGCGGCCGCTCCCGGTCGCGATGCGCTGACGCCGGCTGCCGTTGATGATCTCGGGCTTACGACGCTCCTCGCGGGTCATGGAACGAATGATCGCTTCCACGGGCTTCAGGTCATCATCACCGATCTGGGCGTTCTTCAACTCCTTGGGCATTCCCGGCATCATCCCGAGCAGACCTCCGAGCGGACCCATTTTCTTGAGCGACTGCATTTGCTCGAGGAAGTCGTCCAGAGTGAACTCGCCCTCCAACAATTTGGCGGCGGCTTCCTCGGCCTGGTCCTTCTCGAAAGCCTTCTCGGCTTGTTCGATGAGCGTGAGAACGTCACCCATGCCCAGGATCCGACTGGCCATGCGGTCCGGATGGAACTGATCGAAGGCGTCGAGTTTCTCGCCGGTGCTGGCGAATGCGATCGGCCGCCCGATCACCTCTTTGACGCTGAGGGCCGCACCGCCGCGTGCATCGCCATCGAGCTTGGACAGGATCACACCGTCGATCTGCAAGGTGGCGTGGAACGCCTCGGCCACCGTCACGGCATCTTGTCCGGTCATGGCGTCGATCACGAGGAAGGTGTAATTCGGCGTGATCTGGTCGGATATCTGTCGGATCTGCGCCATCATCTCGTCGTCGATGGCCAAGCGACCGGCGGTGTCGACGATGAGCACGTCCTTGCCCAGGCGACGCGCCTCGGCCAGACCGCGCGTGGCGGTGCTCACCGGGTCGCCGGGTTCGCTGAACACCGGGACGTCGATCTGACGACCGAGGGTGCGCAACTGTTCGACCGCGGCCGGTCGCTGCAAGTCGGCTCCGACGAGGAGCGGATGTCGTCCTTGCGACTTGAACCAACGAGCCAACTTGGCCGAGTTGGTGGTCTTGCCCGAACCCTGCAAACCGGCCATCAACACCACCGTGGGCGGCCGACTGGCGTAGGTGATCTTGAGCGTCTCACCACCGAGGATGTTGGTGAGTTCCTGGTTGACGAGCTTGATGACCTGTTGGCTGGGATCGAGCGCCTTGGACGACTCGATTCCGACCGCCCCCTCGCGAATGCGCGCCACCAGGTTGCGAACCACCGACACGTTGACGTCGGCTTCCAGGAGCGCCGTGCGAATCTCCTTCAGCACCTCGTCGACGTCGGCCTCGGTGAGGCGACCCTTGCCGCGGATGCGCTTGAAGATGCCGTCGAAACGGTTGGAGAGATTGTCGAACATGACGCGGTCAGGCTACCGCCCACCCGCGACGCGGTTCCGGTCGCGTTCCGGGTACGTGGTGATCAGCCGACGGTCGAGGCGGTGACCACGTCGTCGACGACGGTCAGGTTCACCCGGTCCGCGCGGTAGTCCATGGTGACCGCGAAGTCCTCGCCGTCTCGCGACACCACTCGAGCGTCCCAACCGTTCGCCTTGGCGGTGTCGAGCGCCTCGGATTCGCTCAGACCCACCAAGGTCTCGGCGTCGGCCACGGCGAGTTCGGTGACCACGGGGTCACTCGGCACGGGCTCCTCCACGGCGGGCTCGGGTGATACGCCGATGGGATCGGCCTGCTGCACGTACTCGTCCGGCAAGGCCGACACGGTGTAGCGCGGCGTGTAGCCGTACTCGTCCTCGGCGGCGATGAACGCATAGCCCGGGACGAGATAGACGGAACCGTCCTGTCCGTAGAGCATCACGAGCTCCTCCTCCACGGCGACGATGGTGACGTCTTGAACCTCGATCGGCATGTCGACGGGCATGGTTTCGATCGGCATGTCGACGGGCATGGTCTCGACAGGCATGTCCGATGAGGGAACCGGCACCACGGTGTCCGAAGTCGCCGCGTCGGCGGACGCGGTGGTTTCGGCGACACCGGACGACACGGCGATGTCATCGACGGCCACACCGCCTCGGAGCATCGGATTCGCGTAGTCGGAGTTCAGTCGCTCCAAGGCCGCCGCCGTGCCGATGCGCGGGTAGTCGGCCCCTCGGACGACCTCACCGAGGAATCCGCTGGCCCAAGTGACCGCACCTTCCGCTCCGAAACCGACGTTGACCGTCAACGGACTGCGCACCCCGTCGATCAACAGGTAGCCGTACACGCTCGCACTCCACTCGTCGGCGTAGGTCTCGAGCACCATGTCGTCGGCGTTCAGATTCATCTCCGACATCAAGGTTTCGAACATCGCCAGTGCTTCGTCCTCGGACGGAACGTTCGCCGGTGGCTGCGGTGTCTCGCACTCGATCGGGGCCGGTTCGGTCGTGACGGTCTCGCCGTCGACATCGGAATCGATCGATGGGGCCACGGCGCATCCACGACTCATCATCGATTCATCCCACTTCGGCGAGTAATTCCAATAGCCCATGGCATCGGACGACACCCAGAACGTGTCCGTGCTGCCGTCCTCGCTGCCGATGCGGTAGCCACCGCCGATGTTGGCATCGAGTTCCACCACGTCACCCGTCACCCCGAACACCGTTGCGATCGCGAGGATGTCATCGGCGGAGAACGAACCCGCCGAAATGGTGTAGGACGCGGCATCGGAGTCCAATGCCGGCAGGTCGACCCCGGCCACGAAGTTCATACGCCACGGGGCCCACATCTTGCTCTCGCTGGCTCCGGCGGCCATGTCGGACGAGGCTGTCGGCGCATTCATGCCCGAGCCGGTGACCACCAGAACGGGAGGGCCCGAGGCGTCCGGGTCGTCACCGCACGCGGTGGCGATCAGCCCGAAGGCGGCGAGGAGCGGAAGGGTGACGGCGGGAACGTGACGACGCTTCATAAACATCAGACGATGCCACGTCGCGACGCGGTTCCCGAGGATTCCGGAAAGTTTCCGACATCGGTTCCCGAATCGGGGACCAACGTCATCGCCATCAGCCACCGAACAGGGCCGCCACGAACTCGTCGGGGTCGAAATCCACCAAATCGGCGATGGTCTCGCCCAAACCCACCAACTTCACCGGGATACCCAGTTCGGTTTCGATGGCGAAAACGATCCCGCCCTTGGCCGATCCGTCGAGTTTGCTCAGCACCACTCCGGTGACGCCGGCGGCCTCGGCGAATTCGCGGGCCTGAGCGAGTCCGTTCTGACCCGTGGTGGCATCGATGACCAGCAGCACCTCGGACACCACGCCGGGTTCACGACCCGCCACGCGGCGCACCTTGCGGAGTTCGTCCATCAGGTTCGACTTGTTCTGCAGTCGACCGGCCGTGTCGCCGAGCACCAGATCCGAGCCCTTGGCCGCCGCACGCTGCACACCGTCGAAGATGACCGCACTGGGGTCCCCTCCCTCGTTGCCGCGAACAAGTTCCGCTCCGGATCGTTCGGCCCACGTTCCCAGCTGCTCGGCGGCAGCGGCACGGAAGGTGTCGCCCGCCGCCAGTACCACCGAGCGTCCGAGCGCCGCTTGCTGTGCCGCCACCTTGCCGATGGTGGTGGTCTTGCCCACCCCGTTCACCCCGACGAACAGCCACACGTTCACGTGACCGTCGGGAACGGTCTCCAGGTGCAACGTTCGGTCGGCACCGGCGAGACGACCCGACATCTCGGATTGCAACGCGACCAACAACGCATCGGCGCTCTCGATCTCTTTGGTCTTCACGCGCGATCGCAGACCATCGAGCAGTGCGTCGGTGACTCCGACCCCCACATCGGCCTTCAACAACGCTTCCTCGAGATCTTCCCACGTGTCGACCGTGATGCCACCACGCGCACGAACCCCACCGAACGCTCCGGCCATCGCCGTGGCGGTGCGGGCCATACGTTCGCGAAACGACGGGCGTGTGACGGGCTCGGCCTGCGGTTCGGGTTCGGCTTCGGGCTCGACATCGACGGTGGTGGCCGCGGTCTGCTCGCGCGTGGAGAGAACGGTCGGCGGTGCCGTGGCGGTCGGTTCGTCGACGGGTCGCGACACGGGGGGCGAGGTCGGGTGACGCGACGCCGATCGGCGGTTGAGCAGAACCACGCCCAATCCGAAGATCAACGTGACCCCCAACAGGATCAGCAGGATGGTCTGAGCGTTCATGGCGTCCTCAAGATGCCGTGGAATCGGCCGATTTCTCGGTGACCACCTTCGACGAACCACCCGGTTGCATGCTCACGCCGAGCAGGCTGTCGCCGGCTTCCATCGTGCGCTTCTGGTGGCTGACGATGAGCAACTGTGCCTCGCGTCGGAACTCGTTGATGAGGTTCAAGAAGCGATGCAGGTTCACGTCGTCGAGGGCCGCCTCGACCTCGTCCATCACGTAGAACGGCGACGGACGACTGCGGAACACGGCGAAGAGGAACGCCAATGCGGTCAGGCTCCGCTCACCGCCGGACAGCAGGCTCAACTTCTTGACGTTCTTGCCGCCCGGTTTTGCCTCGACCTCGATACCGGTGTTCAGCAAGTCATCGGGGTTGGTGAGGATCAGTCGGCCGGTTCCTCCGGGGAACAATCCTCCGAACAACTCGTTGAAGTTGCGACTGACGTCGGCATAAGCCGAGGCGAACACGCTCTGGATCTCGTTGTCGATCGCCGTGATCACCTGCATCAACTCGCGACGGGTCTTGCGCACGTCCTCGAGTTGCTCCTCCAAGAACCGATGGCGTTCCTGTAACTCGTTGAACTCCTCGAGGGCCAGTGGGTTGATGGGACCCATCAACCGCAGTTCTCGTTCGAGGTCACGGGCCCGAGCGGGAGCGCTGACACCCTCGGGCAACTCGGGCAACTCGGCGGCTTCGGCGACCTCCGGCTCGACGTCGAGGTCACGACGCAGAGTTTCGACGGTGGCCTCGAGGCGCATCTTGACCTCGGCCTCTTCCACCTCCGTGCGGCGCGAGCGCTCACGAACCTCTTCCAGTTCGCGCTCGGCACCACTGCGCGACCGACGCATCTCGTCGAGACGAGTGGCCAGAGCGCGCACCTCGTCGCTCTGACGACGACGCATCTCGTGAAGTTCGGCCAATCGCGCTTCGATGGCCACGCGGTGAGCATCCACGATGGTGGCGAGACGCTCGGACGCGCCCAGGATCCGTTCGATCTTCTCCCGACGCCCGGCGGCCTCGGCCCGCGCCACCGCATCGGCCTCGAGTCGTCGCTCGGCATCGGCCAAGCGGGACTCGATGAATTGCTTTCGCTCGAGCAACCCGGCCGAACGTACCTCGAGGTCACGACGGCGTCCGACCAACAAGGCGGCCTTGGCTTCCATGGTCGCGCGAGCCTCCCCCCGGGCCTTGGCCGCCTCGGCCTCGGCCAACTCCTCGTGCTCGAGGGAGGGAACCAAATGCTCGAGTTCGGCCACACGCGTGCGCAGACGAACCAGACGATCGTCGATCTCCCCGAGTGTCGGTTGCAGCCCCTCGGACTCGGTGGCGCATTCGCGCCGTTCGCTCTGGGTGCGCGCGAGGGCCTCCGATGCGGCCGTGAAAGCGGCATCGTTCGCGTCGAGTCGCTTTTGTACGTCATGCTCACGTTGTCGCGCGATCTGACTCTCGGACGTGGCCACCCGCACGGCCTCGTCGCGGGCACCGAGGTCGATCTTCGATTGCTCGGCGTTACGCAACGCGTCCTCGAGCGCGGCCGCCGTGGCACCACCACCGGCGACACCGATGCGCCATCCCGTCGTGGTGAAACGATCGCCCTCGGCGGTGACGGCCACCAGCCGCGGATCGGCCATGACGGCGTCGACCGCCACGGTCCAATCGCTCACCCGAATCGAATTGGCGAGCAAAAGATCGAGCAGTGCTTCGACGTCGGATCGCGAGGAACGAACGTGGTCTCGCACCCGTTGGGTACCCGCGGGCACCACGCTGGCCACCGCCACTCCCGTGCGCGATCCCAGCGCCAACACGGCGCCGGAGGCCGACGACGCGCGCAGATGCGACAACGCCCGACGAGCCGACTCGGTGTTCTCGACGACGACCGACAGCAACGCCTCGCCCAACGCCGCTTCGACCGAAGCCTCCCAACCGTCCTCGATGACGACCAGGTCGAGCAACGTGCCCACCACTCCGGAGACGTCTTTCAGCTTCTCGGCACCGGCTCGCGCGCGTGCGCTGTCGAGGGCCAATTGCAAGGCCTCCGAACGCGCCTGCCACCGAGCCAACTCGGCCGCCACCGCGTTGCGTGACGCCACGGCCGTCTCCAATGCGGCTTCGGCGGCCAAACGTCGCGACTCGGCCTCGGTCACCTCGTTGACGAGGGGCAGTTCGATCGCTTGGGACTTCTCGCACTCTCCGCGCAGTCGGTCCACCTCGGAGACCAATCGGGCCTGCCGTTCGTCGAGGTTGGCGATGCGGGCCACGAGACGACGGTGCTCGGAGTCGGCAGCCTCGACCGAGGCCCGCAGCGTGCGCAATTCTCCGCGCACCTCGGCCGCCGCGGTGGCGGCCGACGACGACGACGCGAGGTGATCGAACAACGTGGCCGCGGCCGTGCGCTCGCCCTCGAATGCCGCCTCATCATGAGCCAGTTCCTGATTCTCCGGCTCGAGTCGACCGATGGCCGCGGCCACCTCGCCCAATTCACCACGCAAGGCCGAGGCGTCGGCTTCGAGGTTGGCGATGACGCCCGAGTCCATCATCTGACCGCGGTCGCGCTCGTAGGAACGGCGACGTTCCACCAAGAGCATCGAGATTCCACGGGCTCGCTCGCGCAGTTGCTCGACGCGCACCAACTCGTCGCCCAGTCCGCTCTCACCTCGGGCCGACAACTCGGCCTCGGCCGCCATGACGTTGGTGTCCAGTTCGGCCAACAAACGTCGGAGTTCTTCTTCCTTGCGTCCGGCCTCGGTGCGATCGCCGGACAAGGTCTCCAGTCGGCGCCGGAAACCGGCGATCTCCCGACCACTCAGGAACAGCCGCAATGCGTTGAGCTCGGCCACCAGGTCGCCGTGACGTCGCGCGGCTTCGGCCTGACGCTCGAGCGGTCGCAATTGGCGACGCACCTCGCGCAACAAGTCCTGCACCCGCAAGAGAGACCCCTCGGTGGCCTCGAGACGGCGCTCGGACTTCTCCTTGCGCTTGCGGAACTTCAGCACACCGGCGGCCTCTTCGATGATGGACCGACGATCCTCGGGGCGCGCGTTCAGAACCGCGTCGATCTGTCCCTGACTGACGATGACGTGCTGCTGGCGCCCGACACCGGCATCGGACAGCAGCTCTTGCACGTCGAGCAAACGGCACGGAACCCCGTTGATGCTGTACTCGCTCTCACCGGTTCGGTAGAGAACGCGGCTGACACTCACCTCGGCGACATCGACGGGCAACAGACCCATGGCGTTGTCGAGCGTGAGAGTGACCTCGGCCCGACCGAGCGCCGGACGCTTGGCGGTGCCGGCGAAAATCACGTCGTCCATCTTCTGCGAGCGCACCGCACTCGGGGCTTGCGCTCCGAGAACCCACGCGATGGCGTCGACGACGTTGGACTTTCCCGAGCCGTTCGGACCGACCACCACGGTCACCCCGGGTTCGAGGTGCATCACGGTGTTGTCGGCGAAGGACTTGAAGCCTTTGAGGGTGAGGGACTTGAGAAACACGACGCCCCGACCCTAGTTCACGGGGGTCGCCCGCTCCCTCCTCCCCGGACCGCACCGAACCGCGCGCCGTCACCCTCGGCGGCTCAACGCTGACACACGCCGCACCAGCTCGAGGTGCGTCCGCCGATGGTTCCCGAGAGCACGAAACCTCGGCCACACGAGAGGCATCGTTGGCCCGCGCGTCCGTAGACCAAATGGTTTTCCTGATACGAACCGGCCTCCCCCATCAGATCCACGTACTGGGCGTCGTCAAGGGTCGACCCGCCCTTGGCGATGGCCTCGTTCAACACCTCGTGGATCGACACGTGCAATCTCCGCGCTTGGTCACGCGACACCTTGCGCGCGGGGCGTTTGGGATGAACGCGCGCTCGATGAAGAATCTCGTCTCCGTAAATGTTGCCGATCCCGGCCACGAGCGATTGGTCGAGCAACGCCGCCTTCACCGCTCGCGCGGTGGACGCCAGAGCGGCCCGCAGTTGCGCGAGATCGAGACCCTCGGTCACGGGGTCGGGGCCCAGTCGGGACAGTTCGGGCACCACATCGGACGCACTCGCGGGGTCGTATACCACCACCTCGCCGAACGTGCGCGGATCGACGAAGCGCAATTCTTCCGAGGGTCGCCCCGCCAAGGTCAGCACCACGTGCGTGTGCGGAGGTCGGGGATTCGCGGGCGCATCGATCAACACCTGACCGCTCATGCGCAGATGGATCATCATCTCGTCCCCCGAGTCCAGGTCGACGATCAGGTACTTCCCCCGTCGCCGCGCCGCCACCGGGGTGGTGCCTGTCAGTCGTGCGATCACCTCCTCGCGACTGGTGCGACGAACCGAACGTTCGCGCCCCACTTCGACGCCGACGATCCGACGACCGACGAATCGTTGCTCGAGCCCTCGGCGGACCGTTTCGACCTCGGGTAATTCAGGCACGGCTGGTGTCGATGCCACGGACACCGAGGACGGCGAGCGCCCCGACCGACGCGGCCTGGGCGGCGATCTTCTTCGACCGACCGTCGGCGCGCCCCATCTCTTCGCCGTTGATGATGACGACGGCGGTGAAGGTCGGTTCGTGCGCCATGCCCTGCGACGTGATCTCCACCAACGGTGGTCGACCCCATTCGCGGACACACACGCGGATCAGATGGCTACGAGCGTCGAAGTCCTCCAAGCGCTCGAACGAGCCGCCCAATCGGCCCGACATGAGCGACTGCACGAACGGTTGGGCCTTCTGGGGCCCGCCGTCGAGGTACAACGCGCCGATGAACGCCTCCAAGGCATCGGCCAGAATCGACGTCTTCGATCGGCCTCCGGCGTCGTCCTCACCGGCGCCCAACAACAACTGGGAACCGAGGTCGATCTCGCGCGCGATCTCGGCCAACATCTCGGCGTTCACCAGGCTCTTGCGAACGTCGGTGAGCGATCCTTCGTCACGGTCGGGAAACTCGGCGTAGATCATGTCGGTCACGACCCACTGCAGAATCGCGTCACCGAGAAATTCGAGCCGTTCGTTCGAGGGACGGCCGCCGTTCTCGCCGCACCACGAGCGATGACTCATGGATTGCACTCCCAATTCACGGTTCGTGAATCGATGGGCCGCCACCTTCATCGTCCAGTCGTCGAATCCGAGGACGGATCGATGACGACCGTGCCGTCGACGACGCGACGCGAGACGCGCACGGTTCTTGATCCGCGACAGCATCCCGGCCATGTGGGACCCGGGTCAGACCGAGTGCTTTTGCACGTGAGCCAACACGAAGTCGACGGCATCGCGCACCGTCTTGAGATCGGCCAGATCCTCGTCCTCGATGCGGAAACCAACCGTGCGCTCGCTGAGTTCTTCTTCCAAGGCGTCGACCAATTCGACCAGAGCCAAGGAGTCGGCGTTCAGGTCGTCCTTGAACGACTGACCCTCGGAGATGACTTCCGGGTCGATCTCGAGAATGTCGACCAACTGGTCACGGACGATGGCGAAGATCGCATCGCGATCGAGTGGGCTCTTGACGACGTGGGTTTCGGCGGGCACTTCTTCCTCCGTTGATCGGGACGCCCCGAATCCTAACGAGGTGCGGGGTTCGAGGTGGGGCGACCGTCACGGAATGCCCGTCACGGATTAATGGCGCGGCGAATGTGGCCGACCATGTCGCATTCCACCATGTCGGCGGCCACCTTGATGCCGTTCACCATCGCCCGCGCCGACGAGGAACCGTGCGAGATGATGCACACCCCGTCGACACCGAGCAACACCGCACCGCCCGTCGAGTCCGGGTCGACGCTGTCGTACAGCGGCAACAAGGCCGGGAAAAGAGCGTCGGCGTGGGGCTTGTACTCGTCCTTCGAGCCGAAGGCCGCGATGAGGGCCTTGACCAAGGTCTTCATGCCCCCCTCGAGGGTTTTCAACACCACGTTGCCCGTGAAGCCGTCGGTGACCACCACGTCGACCTCGTCGGTCATGACGTCGCGGCCCTCGACGTTGCCGATGAAGTTGATGCCCGACGCCTGCGAGAGAAGCTCGTATGCGTCCTTGCGAAGGGTGTCGCCCTTGCCGGGCTCCTCGCCGATGGACAGCAATCCGACGCGCGGTTCGGCCACGCCGTAGCGATGATGCGAGTACACCGATCCCATGACGGCGAACTGCACGAGCCACTCGGCGTGGACCTCGGCGTTGGCACCGGCATCGAGCAACACCGTGGGTCGACCACCGGGGACGGGGATGGGGGTGGCGATGGCCGGACGTTTCACTCCCGAGATACGGCCCATCTTCAACAGAGCCGACGCCATGGTGGCTCCGGTGTTACCGGCCGAGATCATGGCCGACGCCTTGCCGTCGCGAACGGCTTCGGCGGCGCGCACCAGCGTGGAATCCTTCTTGCGACGAACTCCCGACGCGGGGTCCTCGTCCATTCCGATCACTTCGGAAGCGACGATCAGCGGTAGATCGCCGATCCCCGACAAGCCCTCCGGGCCGACGAGAACGATGGGCAAACCCGAACGAGCGGCGTCGAGGGCTCCGGCGATGATCTCATCGGGAGCGCGGTCGCCGCCCATGGCGTCGACGGCGATGGGGAGCATGGCTGGAGCGATGAATCAGACTTCGACAGCGGCGCGGTTCTTGTACCAACCGCAGGCGTTGCACACGGTGTGGGGCAACTTGGCCGATCCGCAACGCGGGCAGAGGCTGCGCGACGGAGCGCCGAGCTTCCAGGCACCGGCCCGGTGGCTCCGCGACTTCATTTTCGACTTTTTCTTCTTCGGAACAGCCACGTCGATCTTCTCCTCGTAACAGCCTCGTGAGGATAGCGGTGAATGGGGCGTTCCCCACGACCCACCTCGGCTACTCGGGCAACTGGTCCCGGATGGCGTCCAAACCGGCCCACCGAGGGTCCGGGGCCGAGACCGAGCATCCACAGTCCACCGTGTTGCGATCCGCCCCGCACACGGGACACAGTCCGGCGCAGTCGGGACGGCACAGCGGCGCATCGGGCAGGTCAAGGAGCACCGATTCCCGCACCATCGCCGCCAGGTCGATCTGGTCGTTCTCGATGGGGAACGCGTCCGGGTCCGTGATGGTCACCTGGTACAGCTCGTGCACCTCGATGGACACGGTGCCGGTCAGGGGGGTCAGACACCGCCGGCAATCGCCGCGAAAGTCGACCTCCACGCGACCGTCGACGACGATGCCGTCGGACAGGCTCTCGCAACACACCCGCACGTCGACGTCGGAGCCGGGCACCAAACGGGAGTCGTCGATGTCGAGCGCCGAGGGGGGCACGGACAGTTCCACGTCCTTTTGCGTCCCCGGACGCCGCAGCATCTCGAGGGCGTTGACGAGAAGCGGGTTTCTCACCGGTTGCGGGTGCTGTCCTGGTCGAAGAAGATCGCCCCGGACTCGTCAGAACCCGCGTCGACCCAACCGTCGTCGTCCGTGCCACGGTCGGTGGCCGGGGTCTGGTTGGGGGTCTCCCCGATCGCCAAACGACGTCGGCCGGTGGCCACCGTCTTGGACAACTTGTCGAGCAGGATCTCGAAGCTGGCCAGTCGCTGGTCGAGGAAGTCCTCGGTCTCGTTCTTCAGCCGCCGTGACTCGTCCTCGGCCGCCTCGACGATCTGGCGCGCGCGTTGTTCGGCGGCCCGAACCACCTCGGAGCGCTGCACGAACCGTTCGGCCTGAACCTTGGCGGCCTCGATCAACTCCTCACCCTCGCGCCGGGTCTTGGCCACGAAGTCCTCGCGCTGCTTCATCAGCCAACGGGCGTCGCGCAATTCGTTCGGCAGTCGATGCAGGGCCTCCTGCAGGATCTCGATGATCACGTCACGGTCGATGCGCGGGGTCGACGAGAGCGGCATGTTCGGGGCCGTGGCGATGATGTCGATCGCCCGACGCAGGAGGACTCCCGACGAACCGACCTGATCGTCGGGTCCGCGGTCGTAGGAACCGGTGTCGTCGTCGAAGTCGTCGAATGTGGTGTTCATGATGTTCCTTCGCTACCGCCCGAAGGCTTCCCAAAGATACCCGCCAGTGCCGCAGCAACCGGTGCGGGGACCAAGTGGTCGATTCGCCCACCATATTGGGCTATTTCACGAATGAAGCGACTGCTGATGAACGCTTGGTCGGCCCGACACGGCAGGTACACGGTGCGGATGCCGGTCACCGAACGATTCGTGTGCGCCATCTGTTGCTCCACCTCGAAGTCGCCCGGAGTGCGCAGACCTTTCACGATGAAGTCGACCCCAGCCGTCGTGGCGGCCTGCACGGCGAGGCCCGGAAAGGCCTCGACGCGGACCCCCGGCAGATGCTCGGTGCAGCGTCGCGCCAACTGCACGCGGTCCGCGAGCGCGATGAGTCCGCTCGGCTTGTCGGGGTT
>JAURHL010000110.1 GCA_030833305.1 Acidimicrobiales bacterium
GAGCGTTCGCCCCGTTACCACACGATCTACTTCGATGACGGCGCTCGCACCTCGTATCGGGACCACGTTCAGGGTCGTCGTCCCCGCTTCAAGGTGCGCACCCGAACCTACGAGGACGGCACCTCGTACCTGGAGGTGAAGTCGAAGGCGGGCCGCGGACAAACCGACAAATCACGAATTCCGCGCGTCGCCGAAGCGTCGCCGGTTCTCACCGAGGACGAGCACGCCTGGCTGAATACGCATCTTCCCCATTTCGACACTCGGACATTGCGACGGAGTCTGTCGGTCGACTGCCGGCGAATCACCTTGTACTCACCGACCCACCGGGAACGGATCACGATCGATCATTCGATGAACGTCGCGCTGGGCGACGAATGGACTCCCCTACTGGCGGGTGGCGTCGTGATCGAAACCAAGTCCGAGACGTTTCGAAGTCGTGCGTCCCACGTGCTGAACGACCTCGACATACGCGGGGTTTCCTTCAGCAAGTACTGCGCCGGTCTCTCGGCGCTCGACCCGACCGTTCATTCCCGAATCCGCGCGGAGGCCGAACGTGCGGTACGAACTCGTGCGGGAAGTTGACTCAGCTCAGACCCAACGACCCCAGTGTCATCGGACCCGCGAGACCATCGACATCGAGGCCCAATTGGAATTGCAGGTCGAGCACGGCTTTCAGCGTCTCGTATTCGAACTGATTGTTCGGCTCCTCGACGAGGAATCCGGCCTCCGACAGCGCCAAGTCGAGCGCGGCCACGCGAGGGCCGAAGTCTCCGATGCTCAATTCGCCGGTCGCGGGCTCGTCCCCGATCAGGAACATCTCCGACTCACCCTCGAAGTCACACGGGGACCTGACGTAGTACAACGCGATCGGTTCGGGAAGACCGGAGCTGACCGCGCCTCCGTAACAAATGTTGTAGACGAACCCCCGTGACTGCCACTCTCCGTCGACCATCTCGAGAGCGAAGGAGCTCTCGCACTCGAACTCACAGGCCGGATAGGCGAGGAGCCATCCGCCGATGCAGAACGGCTCGGACAACTCGTACGGCACACCGGCCGAATCGACCGCCAAGTCCGCCGGCACGACACAATCGATCGGCTCCACCATCAACCTCTCCTCCGGAACCTCGGTCACTACCGGGGCCTCCGTGTCGGGCACCGTGGCGGATTCAGTCGACGCGACCTCGGTCGCGGCCGGACTGGTGGGGGTCGAGCCCGAACCCTCCGAACCGCACGCGGACGCGAGCATGGCAATGACGGAAAGGGACACGAGGATTCGATTCACGACCAACGGTCTATCACGCCCCACGAGCCCGCGGACCGGATTCGTCACGGCAACGTGTACGTGTTCTCCAGTTCGTCTTGAACCACCGTGGCCACGTGCGCCGTGGTGTCGACGATCAGATCGGTATCCAAGGTGCGCACCCGGAACGACCAGCCCTCGGGAAGTTTCAATCGATCACCCAACGAATCGAGCGACTCGACCGTCGACGTCGGGTCCACTCCGACGCAGTACGCCTGCATCACGAAATTGCGCCCCGTCGGGTCCACCAACTCGTGGACTTTGCGACCCGCATCGAAGAAGAACACCGCGCCACGATTCACGTGACGCTCGGTGTACGGCGCCGCGGCCGGATTGTTTCCCAATTCGACCTCGGCGATGCGACGCATGGGCATGCCCCGGATCTCACGAATCACCGGCTCCACCACCGCCACCTTGGTGCCGAAACCATCGAGCGTCCAGTACCGCGGGCCGTTCAGCTTCACCATGAGTGCACCCAATTCCTTGGTCAACTCGTCGGCCTTCAGCGAGTGCCACCACTCCGAGGGGCAGTCGTGCAACAACTGGGTGCCCCACACCTCGGCGAACAACTTGTCACCGCGGGCGTGCACCGCCAGCACTTCTCCGTATCGAACGCCGCGCATGTCGGACTGGAGTCGTTGGGGTCGGTGATCGCTCATGGACCTACCATAACGACGTGAGCCACGTGAGCACCGGACGCGAACGCCTGCGCGGGCTGGACGGTCTGCGGGCCCTGGCCGTGATCGGGGTCCTGGCTTTTCACGATGGACGACTGGGCGGAGGGTTTCTCGGCGTCGATCTGTTCTTCGCCCTGTCGGGATTCCTCATCACCACGTTGATCATCGCCGAACTCGATCGAACCGATCGGCTGGATCTGATCGGGTTCTGGGGACGTCGTCTGCGACGTCTGCTGCCGGCGGTCATGGTGCTGTTGGTCGTGGTCGTCGTCACGTTGAGATCGATCGCCGAGCCCGGTGAATGGATCGTCGCCCGTCAGGACGCCCCGTGGGCCCAGTTCTACGCCGCCAACTGGCATCAGATCGCGCTGGGCAACGGGTATTGGGACGCCTTCGCCGCTCCTTCGGCTTTCGAGCACCTGTGGAGCCTGGCCATCGAAGAGCAGTTCTACCTGGTGTGGCCGGTCGTCGTCTGGGCGGCCTGGCGATGGAGACGAAGTGCCGCCGTCGCGGCGACCACCGTGTCGCTCTTCGTCGCCTCGTCGGTGGCCATGATCGTGCTCTTCGACGGTGGCGACCCCACACGCGTCTACATGGGAACGGACACCCGCGTCTTCTCGTTGTTGGCCGGAGCCATGGTCGCGCTCCCCGCCGTTCGTGACCGCGTCGCTCGACTCGCCAATCGCACCCGTCGTTCGGTCGATCTGGTCACCACGATTCTCCTGTCGGCCCTGCTCGCGTCGTGGTTCGTCATCGATGGATCGGACGATTGGTTGTTCCGAGGCGGCCTGGTCGGCCATTCGATCATCGCCGCCCTCGTGGCCGTGAGCGTGTCCGCGAGCAACGGTCTCCTCACCACGCTCCTGTCGGCGAGACCGCTCGAGTACGTCGGCCGACTGTCGTACGCCCTGTACCTGTGGCACTGGCCCATCTTCGTTTTTTGCTCACCGGAACGCATGGAGGCCGACGGTTGGCGACTCACGATCGTTCGCTTGTCGTCGACGCTCCTGTTCTCGGTGGCGTCCTATCACTTGGTCGAGCAGACGATTCGCCATCGGGTCCGCTGGGCTCATGGCGGCGCGGGCCGACGTGCGTTCGCAGCCTCGATGGTGGGAGCCATCGTCGTGTGGTTGGTCGTGACCGTTCCGGCCACCACCAATGCGGTGGATGATGACGCGATCACCGGCGCCATCGCCACCACCACGAGCGCCCCCATGACGACTACGCCGGGCTCCACGAACGCGTCGACGACGACCACAACCTTTGCCCCCGACCTCGGCCCCCCGATTCGCAGCATCTACTACCTCGGCGACTCGGTGGCATACGACATGTGGCCGGGCGTGGAAGCCGCCTTGCTCGCGTCCGGTTTGGAAGCTCGTTCCGGGGCCTTCGGAGGTGTCGGGCTGATCCCGGAGAGCTCTGGTCCGACGCCCATCGAGATGCTGGGACTCACGTTGGACGAAGTGCGTCCCGACCTCTTGATCCTTCAGCTCTCGGTGTGGGACGCCAAGCAATCGGAGGAATCCCAACGAGCGGCCCTCGAGGAGTTGCGGTTGCTCGCCGTCGAACGCGATCAACGGATTCTGTTGCTCTCCTTGCCCACTTTCTCCCCCGAGCGAACCGAGCCGGGCCAGGATCTCCTGGAGAAGAACGCCATGACCATCGCGGCCACGTCTCCCGAGCTGATCCGCTTCGCCGATCAGACGTCGGCCCTCGGCGAGATCTTCGATGTCGACGTCGACGACGACGGCAACCCCGAGCGCAAACGGGACGGGATCCACGTGTGCCCCACCGGCGCCATTCGGAGTGCGCGATGGCTGGTGAGTTTCCTCGCCGCGAACTATTCGGGTGTCTCTGCGATCGTCTCGAACGATTGGACTCTCGGAACGTGGTCGACCGACGCACGTTACGACAGTCCGCCGGGCGCCTGCGCCCGACTGTGAGAAGATGACGCGGACATGTTGACCGACAAGAGGATCCTCGTCACCGGGCCCGCGGGTCAGATCGCGTTCCCGTTGGTCGAATTCCTGGCCCCCCACAACGAGGTGTGGGGGGTGGCCCGTTTCTCCGATCTCGAATCCCGGGCACGAGTCGAGGAATTGGGAGTCGTCACCCGATCGCTCGACCTTTCCCGACCCGACTTCTCCGACATACCCGACGACTTCGAGTACGTGATCCATCTGGCCGCGTTCAAGACCGAGGGCCTCGATTACGACCACGCCATCTCGGTGAACGCCGAGGGAACCGGACTGTTGTTGCGCCATTGCCGACGCGCCAAGGCCGCGCTCGTCATGTCGACTCAATCCGTCTACAAGCCGGTCGTCGATCCGTTGCACGCGTTCCGCGAGACCGATGCGCTGGGTGACGTCAACTACGTCATGTCTCCCACGTATTCCATCTCGAAGATCACCGAGGAAGCCGTCGCCCGCTTCTGTGCGCGCGCCTTCGACCTACCGGTGACCATCGCCCGTATGAACGCGTCGTACGGACCAAACGGGGGTTTGCCCACCTATCACCTGGACTGGGTTCTGGCCGGCCAACCCGTCGTCACCCGCTGGGACCCCTGCCGGTACAGCCTGATTCACCAGGACGACATCAACGGCCAAGTAGAGGCCCTGCTCGACGCGGCCAGCGTTCCGGCCACCATCGTCAACTGGGCCGGCGACGAGACTCCGTCGGTGCAGGAATGGTGCGCGTTCATGGGCGAGATCACCGGTCGTGACGCCGACGTGCGGTCGATTCCCGTCGAGGGCACCACGCGTGGCTCCATCGCCGACGTGTCGAAACGACGTTCGATCACCGGGCCGTGCACGGTGCCGTGGCGTGACGGCATCCGCCGGGTCTTCGCCGAACGACACGGTGGTCGAGCCGACGTCACGCCGCAGGGTCAATCGGCGAAGCTTCTCGGTGAGGTCTCGAAACTGGCGAACGACTGAGGCCGCCCGCCACGCCCGACAACGCGGTCAGCCCTCGATCGACAACACCGCGCGCAGCACGGAGCGCAGCGTCGCCGCGGGGTCGGCCACCGCCGTCGATGATCGATACGCGACGCAGCGATCAGGACGCACCAGCACGACACCCGTGGTCTCGATCCCGCGCACGCGGTGCCAACGCAGTCGCGGATCACGCCAATCACCCCGGGCATGGCCGACGGTCACGGCCGTCATTGCCACACCGAGTTCGGTTGCCACCTCGCGAGCCGCTCGGCACCAGTCGTCACCGTCCTCACCGGCGATGATCACGAAAGTTCCCGGCGTCACCAGATCGAGAGTGGAGATGCGATTCATGTCCCAATCCTCGATCCATGCATGCGGCAAGGGTGAACCGGGTCGTGTGGACGGAATGAAACACCGGAACTCCGGATCGACACTTGGTTCCGAACCATCGGACACCACCGCACTCGAGTCGTACCGATATCCGTACTCCACGTCGTGTTCGCGGAACTCCTGTGATTGCGCGGCCATCATCTCCAGGACGCGTCGACGAAATTCGGAGTCGTCCGTGCCGTCGGGGTCGACGAGGCGCGTGAGCGTCGCCCAACGCTCGTCGAACGTCAGGTTCGGGTCGCCCACCCCCATGAGTTTGGTCATCGATGCGTAGCCCTTGGAGTTCTCCAGCGACCGCGCCACGTTGCGGGCGTCGACCGGTCGGCGCTCGGCTTCGTAGGTGTCGAGCAACGCGTCGCCCGCGCGACCTTGGAGGACGGAGGCCAACTTCCAGCACACGTTGTGCACGTCGTGAATCGCGCTCGTCAGCCCGAGCGCGCCCGTGGGCGGGTGCCGATGGGCCGCGTCACCGGCGATCAGAACCCGACCCACCCGGAATCGATCGGCCACCAGCCCGCCGATGGTCCAGCGCGTGATGAGATGGAACGTGATCGGGTGGCCCGCCAGCCCGAGGGCCTCGCGCAGGTCGGACTCGACGGCGGAATCGTCCAGTGCGCGCTCGTCGTCCATCGCGTACCCGAGATGGATCACCCACTCCTCGCTGTCGGGCCCCCAGCGCGTCGGACCCATCGGGGCCATCACCACCATCTTGCCCGTGAACGGCGACCACACCCAGCGCAGCAGAACGTCGGGGTCGTTGGCGATCGTCGAGAAGTCGGTCGAGACGTAACACGAAACGGTGCGGGTCAGATCACGCGGCCCTTGTAGCTCGATGCCCAGACGTCGTCCGACGGTCCGTCCGCCGTCACAGGCCAACACGTAGTCGGCCTCGACCAGATACTCGCGACCCGAACCGTGATCACGCACCCGGGCGGTCACCTTCTCGTCACCGGGTTCGATCTCGATCACCTCGTGATGGAATCGAACCCGACCGGGTGAGAGTTCCTCGGCGCGACCGCGCATCACGGGTTCGAGCCGGATCTGGGGCAGGTTGCTCGAGAGCAGCGGGCTCGCCATCCGCCACTCGTCGTCGAGTCCACCACCTCCCCAACTCTCTTGCTTGAAGATCGTGCGGCCGGCCCCCTCGTGTCCGGCGAAACCCGCGTAGAAGGCGGTGTGCCCGAGTTGTGCCGGCGGTGTGCCGATCGCGTAGATCGCCTCGGCGACACCGCAATCGTTCATGATCTCCATCGCCCGCTGGTTGAGCACGTGCGCCTTGGGAAGGCGCGAGGTGGAGTCGGCGGCATTCACCAACAGTGCTTCGATCCCCAACTGCGCGAGGAGCATCGACGCCGTGAGCCCCGCGCCCCCTCCTCCGATGATCAGCACCGGGACTCGTTCCACCGTGGGCTCTCGCGACATCGACCGACCTCCGC
>JAURHL010000111.1 GCA_030833305.1 Acidimicrobiales bacterium
GCCGTAGAAGTCCACGTGGTATTCGACGGCGCGGGCGCCGAGTCGGCGCAGGTTGAACCAGCCGTTGCGACGCACGAGAGGATCGAAGGTCCACGTGATGGCCGCCAGTCCCTTGTGGTGGGCCCAGTCGCGTTGATGGAACTTCAGCCGGGCCCCCAGCCCCGTGTTCTGCCGGTCGGGGACGACCCCGGTGATGTGCGAATGCAGACACCATTCACCGTCGTGTTCGGCCAGGATTCCGAACGAGCACCCGACCATCTCGTCGTCCCGGAAGGCCCCGGCGATGTAGCCGCCGGCGTGAGCGAGCGCCATCAGGAAGTCGGAGCTGACCATGTCGGCCGCCGCCCCACCCCACACGATGCCCGCGGTGCGGCGCAAAGCGTCCATCTCGGTGAGACCGCGCAGTTCGCGCACGACGACGTCGCTCATGGATTGTCCGGGTGCGTCGAACTCGTGGGGTGAGCCAACCGGTACACCAAGCGCACCGCGAGGGCCTCGTGAATGGCGGGCGCGGTGTCCTCGGCGAACTCGGCGCGGTACTTGTCGTCGGTGCTCAACACGACCGTGAAGTACATGCCGATGAACGCACCGAGGAATCCGGCCACACGTATCAGCGCCTCGGTCATCACCAGGTCACGCCCGCTCAGCGTGATGGTGAAGAACACGTTCGCGTCGTCGACACCCATCCATCCGGCCTGTGTCGCCAACGGAATGGCCACGAATCCGAAGGTGACGAAGAAACCGGTCAGGACGATGGCGACGAAGGTGACCTGGACCGCCTGATTGAAAGTGGACACCAGGATCAGGTCCATCTTCTCGCGACCCCTCAAGGGATTGTCGAGGGGCGCACCCGGAGAAACTGGTAGGCCGGCCGCTGGTGTGTCGGCGACCAAGGAACCGACCTCGTCCCATGATTCGAAGGTGGCCAAGCCGTCGATCAAACGAGGGACGCGCGACAACACGAACACGGCACCGAGCACGAAGAAAATGCCGAGGCCGATCATGTAGGGGATGCCGGCCAGCGTGCCCGCCACCTGCCACACCTCGGCGTTGATGAAGAGGAAGACCGTGAAGAGGAGCAACTGGGGCAACGCCCGCACCAGCAGACGGCCGAGCATGGCGGCCTGACCGAACGATGATCGAATCGCCCACAGGATCAGCTGACCCACCGCGAAAGCGGCCAGAAGGTAGATGACGCCGAGGATGATGACGCCCTCGAGAAGCGCCTGAAGCGCGTCTCCCCACTGACCGAAGATGGCGCTCGGAACGGTGGGGCCGATGACGAACGCAACCAACTCGGGCCGGCCGACCTCGGTGGGCACCGACCAGAACGGGCGGCGCAGCACGAGGTTGGTGACCGTCCATCCGAGAACGAGGACGGCGATGGTCACGCCCGCGGCGACCAAGTTGCGCGCGGTGGACCAGTGGGCCAGGTTCAGCGCGTTGAGGCCACCGGCGAGGTAGGCGAGGATCAACAGGGGGATGGCGCGCGTCCAGATATCGGTGCGAGCGGAATAGTCGACGATGAAATGGGGGACACCGCGGCCGATGAACCAGCGCTCGATGGCCTTGTGCTGGGCGCGATCCACGCGCTCAGCCTAAGGCGTGACAATCGACCATCCGACGGCGAGGATTTTGAACGAAATGTCAAACCCATTCGTTGGGAAGGCTCACGACCGACCAACATGATGGGTCGATATGGCACGAATCCTCGTCTCCGAAGAAATCGCGGCCGGCGGTCTCGACCGACTGCGCGCGGCGGGTCACACCGTCGACGTCCGCTTGGACCTGACCCCGGAGACTTTGCCCGCGGCCCTGAAGGGTGCCCACGCCCTCATCATCCGCTCGGCCACTCAGGTGACCGCCGAGGTGTTGGAATCCGCCGACGAGTTGATCGTGGTCGGTCGCGCCGGAATCGGTCTCGACAACGTCGACGTCGAGGCGGCGACCCGTCGTGGTGTGATGGTCGTGAACGCGCCGCAGAGCAACATCGTGTCGGCGGCCGAGCACACCATGGCGTTGCTGATGGCGTCGGCGCGCAACGTTGCTCAGGCTCACGCCGCGCTGAAGGCCGGGCGCTGGGAGCGCAGCAAGTGGGAGGGTGTCGAACTCTCCGACAAGACGCTGGGCATCGTCGGTCTCGGACGCATCGGCAAACTGGTCGCCCAGCGCGCGTTGGCGTTCGGCATGCGACTGGTGGCCTACGACCCGTTCGTGTCGGCCGATCGCGCGCGACAGATGAGCGTCGAGATGATGTCGCTCGAGGACCTGATGAGCCAGAGCGACTTCATCACGGTGCACTTGCCCAAGACCAAGGAGACCAAGGGCATCATCGGCACCGACATGTTGAATCGTGCCAAGCCCGACCTGCGGGTGATCAACGTGGCGCGCGGTGGAATCGTTGACGAGGCGGCCCTTGCCGACGCCGTTCGTTCGGGTCGCATCGCCGGCGCCGCTCTCGACGTGTTCGACGTGGAGCCGTGCACCGACAGTCCGCTGTTCGCGTTGGACAACGTGGTGGTGACCCCGCATCTGGGCGCCAGCACCCGCGAGGCCCAGGACAAGGCCGGTGACACCATCGCCGACATGGTGAAGTTGGCGCTGGCCGGTGACTTCGTGCCCTTCGCGGTGAACGTGTCGGCGGCCGAGGCCAACGAGACGTTGCGCCCGTACCTGCCACTCGCCGAGCGGCTCGGATGTCTGTTCGCCGCGCTGGTCGGTTCGATGCCCAAGCAGATCGAGATCATCGCCGAGGGCGAGATCGGACAGTACGACAACCGCATCCTCACGCTGAGTGCATTGAAGGGATTCTTCGGTGCCCTCAGTGACGAGCCGGTGTCGTACGTGAACGCCCCGCAGTTGGCCAAGAACGCCGGTGTGGAGGTTCGTGAGACCTCCGTACGCGATTCCCACAATTACGTGAACCTGGTGACGTTGCGGGCCGACGGTCACAGCATCGCCGCGACCTTGATCGGCCGGCACGGCGAGGCTCGCTTGGTGATGATCGAGGATCATGCGACCGACGTGCCGCCGGCCGACAACATGCTGGTGGTGCGCAACGACGATCGCCCCGGTGTGATCGGCTTGGTGGGCACGTTGCTCGGCAACGCCGGCGTGAACATCAGCGACATGGACGTGGGTCGTGCGGCCGCGGCCGGTTCGGCGTTGATGGTGATCGCGCCGTCGGGACCGGTGCCGGCCGAGGTGCTGCAGCAGTTGCGCGACGCGCCGGGCATCACCAGCGTGCACGCCCTCTCCGCCTGAGGCTCAGGCGACGGAGCGGATCTGGTCGCGGGTCGTCTCGGCGGCTTCCCTCGCCGCCTCCGCCCAATCGGCGCCCTTCGACGCGTACAAGATCGCTCGCGACGAGTTGATCATCATCCCGAAGCCGCGACTATCGCGACCGGCGGTCACCGTCGCCTCCACATCTCCGCCTTGCGCACCGATCCCGGGCACCAGCAACGGCATGTCGCCCACGATCGCGCGCACCTTGGCCAACTCCGCGGGATACGTCGCGCCCACCACCAAGGCCAGCTCGCCGAGCGTGCTCCAGCGGTCGCGGGCCATTCGAGCCACGCGCTCGTACAGTGGTTCACCGTCGACCGCCAGTGACTGCAGATCACCACTGCCCGGGTTCGACGTGCGACACAGCACGATCACTCCCTTGCCGCGATGGGCCAGGAACGGCTCCAGCGAGTCCGTACCCAGATACGGGTTCACCGTCACCGCGTCGGCTCCGTAGCGAACGAACGCCTCCTCGGCGTATCGCTCGGCGGTGGGTCCGATGTCGCCCCGCTTGGCGTCGAGAATCAGCACGGCTCGCGGATGACGATCGCGAACGTGGGCGCACAGACGTTCCAACTGATCCTCGGCTCCGAGCGCCGCGAAATAGGCGATCTGCGGCTTGAACGCGCACACGGTGTGGGCGGTCGCATCCACGATGCCGATGCAGAACTCTAGCACACCTTCGGGGTCGGCGGCCATCGATGCGCGCATCTTGCCCGGATCCGGATCCAGACCGACGCACGGCATGGAGCCACTAGCGGCCCATGCCTCGTTCAATTTGTCGTGGAATCCCACGACGACGTCTCAGCCCTCGACCGTGATGGCGGCGGTGGGGCACAGGTCGGCGGCCTGTTCGACCTTCGAGCGCAGTTCCTCGCCGGGGTTCTCCTGCAAGATGTAGAGGTAGCCGTCGCTACGCACCTCGAACACCTCCGGGCAGACCTGCACGCAGCTGCCGGTCGAGGCACAGACGTCGAAATCAACCGAGACCTTCATGTCGTTTCCTTCCAACCCGGGATCGCGACCCGCGACCTCGGTCTGAACGATAGTGCCGGGCGCACCACGGCTCGTCAGTCCGCGGAGGACTGATGACGTTCGTGGGCCGACAGCACGGCCCGCAGAGCCGCCGTCACCGTGTTCTCGTCGGTGCCGACTCCCCACAGTGTGCGACCGCCATCACCGATGGTCTCCACGTAGGCCACCGCCTGGGCCTCGGAGCCCTTGCCGATGGCGTGCTCGCTGTAGTCGGCCACGTCCAAGGTGGCACCCAGGCCGGTGCGCATGGCGTTCACGAACGCATCGATGGGTCCGTTGCCGGCACCGGTGATGGTGGTGTGCGAACCGTCGATTACCAGTTGGGCGGTGATGGTGGTGCGCCCTCCGTCGGTGGACTGGCTGCGCATCTCGTGGCTCTCCAACACGAAACGTGGCGTGTCGGGAAGGTACTCGGAACGGAACGCGGACCACATGGTGAGCGGACTCACCTCGGTGCCCAGATCCTCGGTGATGTGCTGGATGTTCTTCGAGAACTCGATCTGCAGACGCCTCGGTAGGTCGAAGCCGTGCTCGGTCTTCATCACGTAGGCCACTCCGCCCTTGCCGCTCTGGCTGTTCACGCGAATGACGGCCTCGTAGGTGCGGCCCAGATGCTTGGGGTCGAGCGGCAGGTACGGGACACCCCAGGTGTCGTACTCGCCGGGCGCCCGGCCCGCGTCGGCGGCCTTGCGGTCGATCGTCTCGAAGCCCTTCTTGATGGCGTCCTGGTGGCTGCCACTGAACGCCGTGTACACCAGGTCGCCCACGTAGGGGTGACGCGGATGCACGGGCAGACGGTTGCAGTATTCGGCGGTGCGTCGCAGGGCGTCGATGTCGCTGATGTCCAGCTCGGGATCGACACCGTTCACGAACAGGTTCATGGCCAGGTTGATGACGTCCACGTTGCCCGTGCGTTCACCGTTGCCGAACAGGGTTCCCTCCACGCGATCGGCGCCGGCCATCACGCCGAACTCGGCGGCGGCCACGGCGCATCCGCGGTCGTTGTGCGGGTGCAGGCTGATGACCACCGAATCACGGTTCTTGATGGTGCGGCAGAACCACTCGATCACGTCGCCGTACACGTTGGGGCTGTAGCACTCGACGGTGGCGGGCAGGTTCAAGATGAGGGGCTTGGCCGGCGTGGGCTGAATCACGTCCATCACGGCCTCGCACACCTCGATGGCGTACTCGGGCTCGGTGAGGGTGAAGCTCTCGGGTGAGTACTCGTACCGGATGTACGAGCCGGGCAGTGTGGCCTCCATCGCCAGGCACTTGCGGGCCGCGTTCACGGCGATCTGCTTGATGCCGTCCTTGTCGAGGCCGAACACGACCTCGCGCTGCAGCGGGTTCGTCGAGTTGTAGAAGTGCACGATCGCCTGCTTGACACCGCGCAGCGATTCGTACGTGCGCTCGATCAGTTCGTCGCGACTCTGCACCAGCACCTGGATGGTCACGTCGTCGGGGATGAGGTTCTGCTCGATCAACTGACGGACGAAGTCGAAGTCGGGTTGCGACGCCGAGGGGAAGCCCACCTCGATCTCGGTGAAGCCGATCTTGCACAGTTCGTCGAACATGCGACGCTTGCGCTCGGGGTCCATGGGGTCGATCAACGCCTGGTTGCCGTCGCGCAGGTCGACCGAACACCACAGCGGAGCCTTGTCGATCATCTTGTTGGGCCAGGTGCGGTCGGGGAGCGAGAGCGGGATGAACGGCGTGTACTTGGCGAAGGGCATGCGCCCTCCACCGGCATTCACGAACTGGGCCGGACCCGGGTTCTTGGTGTTCATTCGGTGCTCCCTTTGATGGTGTTCTGGCGTGACGAGGCTGATTCGGACAAACAAAAAACCCCGGCGCTGGTGCGCACGGGGCTGACGGCGAACGCGATATGGGGCGTTCGCCCTACATAAGAAGGAGGCCGGTCAGGAAGGTCACGACGCTGACCCTACCGACCCGCGTCGCGGGCCCGCAACGCATTGATGGGCCCGCGACGTGTTCGTGGGTACGACGAAGCCTCGCGAGCCGCAACTCACGGAGGAAACGACGAGACGACGGCGTGAAAGCGCTAGTCGACGGGGACGGCGGTGAGGCTGGCCAGCTCGGCGTCGAGCAGCTGAGCCTCGACTTCGGCGATGACCGCCTGCCAGTCGTACCCGATGCCCTTGCCGGGGTAGGCGGGCATCGCGGTGGTACTGGGCGACATATTGACCGTGGTGTGGGTCTGCGAGTTCGCAGGGGTCGAGTTGGTGTTCATGGTTCGGACCTCCCGGTGAATATGTCGTGGTTGATGTGATCGCCGTTGCAAACGGACTGCGGAACCATAACGATCGAGACCCCCCCTGTCTACGCAATCCGG
>JAURHL010000112.1 GCA_030833305.1 Acidimicrobiales bacterium
CTGCACTCCGCCGGCGTCGAGGAACGCTTGCTGGACGTCCGAGAGTCGACCGTCGTCGCCGAGACTCTCGACGGTCAGGATCCGCGATCCCGTCGCTGACGCAGCCAGCACCAAGCAGGAGCAGACCGCCCGGTCGTCCATGATGATGGTGCAACTTCCGCATTCGCCCTGTTCGCAGGCACCCTTGGCTCCGGGTAGGCCCAGCCGCTCGCGCAGGACGTACAAAAGGCTCTCGCCCACCCACGCATCGGTGACTTCGCGGTCGGAACCGTTGACGTTGAGACGATACGACTCGTTCGTGGAGTCGGAGGGGACGGTCATGAAGCGGACCTTTCGAGTAGACGACGAGCGAGTACCGACACCGCATGTCGGCGATAGTCGGCGGTGGATCGATGGTCGGAGATCGGGTTCGACTCGCTGGCCGCTCGCCGTCCGAACTCTTGTGCGGTTTCGGCGGAGACCCGGAACGAGCCTCTCAGGTCGAGCTGTCTCGACAACCACGCTTCGGCTTTCGTGGCCCGAATGATGGTCGGCCCGACGGCTCCGAGGGCCAGAGCCACGTGTCCTTCATTGGAATCATGGACGAGACATGCCGAGGCGGTCGAGATGACCATGGCATTGCGGGTGCCGACCTTGGCGTAGCCCTGCCATCCTCGCGTGACCGGCACGGTGACCGAGTGAACGAACTCTCCGGGCCGAAGCGAGTTCCGCTTGACTCCGGTCATGAAGTCGGAAAAATGGACGTCCCGAGAATGATCGCGATGCAGGACATGAATGACCGCGTCGAGGGCCGATAGCACCGGGAGAATGTCGCCGGCGGGGGAACAGGTCCCCAGGTTTCCTCCGATGGTGCCCGCCGCGCGAATCTGGGGTGAGCCGACCGTGCGCGCAGCTTGGGCGAGCGCCGGCACCAGAACGGCGAGTTCACCCGACTCCATGTCGGCGTAGGGGAGCGCCGCTCCGATGGTCACCGTTCCGGTTCGGCGCTGGTGAACCCACTCCCGCAGCTCCTCGAGGGCCCCGATGGGTAGGACCGTTCCGGGTCGTCGACCGTGGAGGTTGATCTCGACCATCAGGTCGGTTCCACCAGCCAGAACCGATGACTCGGGGGTGTCAGCGAGCAACTCGAGCAAATGGTCGACGGAGCGAGGTCTCAAAACGGGCACGTCAGGAGTTTACAAATTGTCAACCGGACGCGATCCGTCTTCTCGAGTCCGACGGGACGTAGCGTCTCGTGTCGTGTCCCGATTCGGCCGCCCCCGTGAGGTCCAAAGAGACTTCTCCCTCGCTCTCCACGCCTTCACGGCATCGGGGGCACTGGTGGGTATGGCGGCTCTGGTGGCGGTCCTCGACGGTTCGGCGCGTCTGGCGATCATCTGGCTCCTGGTCGCCCAGCTGATCGACGGGATCGACGGCCCGTTGGCCCGTCGGCTGCTGCCCGACGAAGCCACGACCCGTTTCGACGGATACGTACTCGACCTGGTCATCGATTTCGTGACCTGTGTGCTGGTGCCAGCGGCGTTCATGTGGCAGTTCGGCCTGGTTCCGCACGATCGTTACGGCATGTTGGTGGTGGCGGTGATGTTGCTGAGTTCGGCGCTCTGGTTCAGCCGGACCGACCAGATGAGCGACGACGGTTGGTTCCGTGGCTTCCCGTCGGCGTGGAACATGGTGATACCGACTCTGTGGATACTGGGAGGATCACGATGGTCGAGCAGCCTCGTGATCGTGGTGTTGTCCGTGCTCACGCTCACCGACTTCGAATTCGCCCACCCGGTCCGCGCGACGACCTGGCGACTGTGGCACCTGGCGTCGATGACGGTGTGGATCTGGTCGGTGGTCGCCGGAGTGGCCATGAGCCCCGACGTCCCGGTTGGTGTGCAAGTGGCGGTCCTCGTCGGACCGGTGATGGTGGCGATTTCCGTGGTGTGGCGCGCCGTCAACTCGGCGACCGATGAAAAATTCGCCGAGCAGTGATCAGTTTCCGACGCGGCTCCGGGGGCTGGGTCAGGCCTTTCCGTCCCACCCGGCGAAAGCGTCGATCATCGCCTTGACGTCGCCGAGTGGGTAGAGAATCGGGCAGGTGCAGCCGTGGTCGATGTAATGCTTCACCTTGGCGCGAGCCTCGGCCGGAGTCCCACTGGCCGTGAGCATGTCGACGATCTCGTCGGGAACCAACTTGCTCGCTGCCACCACCTGCTCGTGTGTGGCGGGCCACGTGAGCACGTTCCCGACCTCGTCCAGCAATGACTGGGGGACACCCGACGCTTTCATGATGTGCGGTTGCTGTCCGAGGTATTGGGTCACCATGAGACGGGCCATGTCCAGAGCGATCTGACGATCCTCGTGGACGCTGCACACCACCAACTGGGGACGATCGATGTCGTCCAACGTACGTCCAGCCTTTCGCGCACCTTTGTCGAGTGCTTCCAGAGCCTGATCGTTGTATCCGGGCGACACCAGATAGTTGAGAACCGCACCGTCGGCGATCTCTCCGGTGAGTTCCATCATCTGCATGCCGGTTGCACCGATGTAGATCGGAACGTTCTTCGGAGCACGGTCTTGGTACACGTAGTCGAGTTCGACACCATCGAGATGAACGTATTCGCCGTCGAACGTCACGGTTTCGTTGTTGAGCAGTCCTCGTACGACGGTCACGATCTCGCGCATCACCCGAAGTGGTCGGCTGCGATCGATGCCGACCTTCTGAGCCAAGGGATCCCACCAGGCACCGATTCCGAGAATGACGCGACCCGGAGCCAGGTCGTCGAGAGTGGAGAAAGTGGCGGCCAATCGAGCGGGGTTGCGACTCCAGCAGTCGACGACTCCACTTCCGACCTTGATGCGGTCGGTGACGCTGGCGAAAGCGGCCATGGGCACCGTCGCTTCTCGTACCAGACGACTTTCGGCCTGCCACACGGCATCGAAACCCCTGCTCTCGGCGTAACGAGCGAACTCCATGCCTTCGCGGATCCGGTGGGCGTCTTGGAGATAGATGGCAACGGGTTGATTCATGGTCGTGGTGTTCCTCTCTAGAGATTGGCGAACAATCGCTGCGCGGATTCGGCTGCCTTGGCACGGATCTCGTCGATGTCCACCCGAGTGGGTCGGCCGTCCACGAGCAACTGCTCACCCTCGGCGGAGGTCACGTTGATCGCCCGAATACCCGGGGTGAACGCGACGTGCCAAGGGCTGTCGACGTGGTCGTAACTCCATTCCACGACGTCGTCACGACACTCGGGGAAAAACGAGAAGCCGTTCTCCAGCCAGGTCCACGGTGTTTCCGGGCTCTCCGTGACGTCGTGGGCGCGCAGTGCCACGTAGGCGAGGCGCATCTCCTCGAGCATGTCGGCGCCGATTCCGTCGGTGCCGAGAACGACGACGTTCTCCCGTTCGGTCGGTGCGGCATAGCCCACCGCGTTGTTCATGTTCGAGCGGGGATTGTGGGCGATCGTTCCTCTCAACGGCCGATCGAGCTCCACGCAATGCACGAGCAGCCAATCGTCAGCGGCGAGATACTCCAGCCGACGAGCCGCGTCGCGATCATCAGGGCCCTCTCCGACATGGATGTGCACTCCCGTACCGAGTTCAGTGGCCAACTCTGACGCCGAGCGAAGAAGCTCGTCGGAGCACGTGAACGCGGCGTGCACGCCCACCATCCCGCGGCCACCGGCACGCAGGAAGCGCTCGTTCTCTCGCAGGCCACGCTGACCGCCTTCAGGACCGTGGCGGTCGGTGACACCATAGGAACAATTGACCCGCACTCCGACCGTCGCACAGGCCTCGGCGATGATGTCGAGTGATCCGTCGATGAAGGATGGACTCTCGTGATGGTCGACGATGCCGGTGGTCCCGGCCGTGAGGGCTTCGACGGCCCCGAGCATGGCGGACCAATGAATGGTGTCGGCATCGAGAGAGACGTCGAGACGCCACCAGATCTGTTCGAGGATGTCCAGAAAGGATCGTGGCTGTTTCGCCGGAGCGGGCATCCCGCGCGCCAGGGACGAGTACAGGTGGTGATGCGCACACACCAGGCCCGAGGTCGTGACGGTCACTCGTCGTCTCCGTCCGAGCGACGCATCGGAAGGCGTCGACGCCATGCACCGTCGTACTGGCGCAGTGCTTCGGCGACCGCTCCGGCGGTGGGCACGAGCCCGATCTCGCCGACGCCCTTGATTCCGTATGGCGCGTTCGGCTCGGGCGATTCGACGAGGATCACCGTGATCGGGGGTACGTCCTTGGCCCGCAGGATGCCGAGTGAGCGCAGCGTCTTGGCCGTGGGAAAACCGGTGTCCGGGTCGGACGGGAAGTCCTCGGTCAGGGCGTATCCGAGTCCCATGTGCACACTGCCCTCGATCTGACCCTCGCACAACGTCGGGTTCACGGCGCGACCGACGTCGTGTGCCGCCACCACCTCCACGATGGACCCGTTCTCCGGGTCGATCGACACCAATTGGGCCGCGTAGCCGAACGTGGAGTGAATGGTGGGGTTCTCGACTTCTCCGAGTTTCTGAGTCCAGTCGACCCGATATTCGCCGTGGTAGTCGACGCCGACTCGACAACCATCGGCCCGAGCGGCCTCGCAGGCGGCCTTCACCGCGCCGGCGCCCATCAACGTTCCTCGTGAACCGGTCGTTTGTCCGAACCCGAGTTCCCGGGTGGTGTCGACGATCACACGAACGTCCTCGGGATCGATTCCGAGTTCCTCGACGGCGACCTGCAACGCGACCGTGTTGATGCCCTGCCCCATCTCGGTCCAACCATGTCGAACTTCGATGACGCCGTCGGCGCGGAAGTGGATGACCGCGCCACTGACTTCCTTGAAACCATTACCGAGTCCGCTGTTCTTCAGACCGAGCCCCAGGCCGACGGCACGACCCATTTGCCGCGCCGCGTCGTAGTGGGGCTTGATCACGTCCAGACATTTTTCGGCTCCGAGGCAGCCGTCGTCCATGATCTGACCCGGCCCCCAGACGTGCCCGGGGCGAATGACGTTCCGCTTGCGTATGGTCCAACCATCGATGCCCACGCGATCGGCGAGGCGGTCGAGCACGCCCTCCATCGCGAACTGTGCCTGATTGGCCCCGAATCCACGGAATGCTCCGCAGACCGGATTGTTCGTGCGGGCCGCGATGGCTTCCACGTCGATGTTGCCGACCCGGTACGGGCCACTGGCGTGCCCGGCCATTCGCTCCAGAACCTTCATGCCGACGCTGGCGTAGGCCCCACTGTCGCCCACCGCGCGCACTCGGAGAGCCGTGAGGTGTCCCTCGGCGTCACAGCCGGCGGTGTACTCCATGCGGATCGGGTGTCGTTTGGCGTGCATCAGGAAGGATTCCTCGCGCGACAAGGTGCATTTCACCGGTCGATCCAGCAGCCAGGCGGCCAACGCGGTGTGCGCTTGGTTGCTCATGTCCTCTTTCCCGCCGAACGCGCCGCCGTTGGTGACCAACTCGACCGTGACCCGAGAGTTATCGATGCCCAACACGCGGGCGATGTCGTTGCGGTCGTCCCACACGCCTTGACCCCCCGAATACACGTGAAGGGATCGTGCTCCACCGGTGCCAGCGGGCACGGCGACGGTGCTCTCGGGCTCCAGGAAGGCGTGTTCGATTCGTTGGGTCTCGAACGTCTCGGACACCACGTGGGCAGAAGTGGAGAGGGCGGCGTCGACGTCACCGCGGGCATAACGGCTGACGCTGAGCACGTTGTCGTTGGTTCCCCACACGGCGATCTCGGAGGATTCGATGGCAGCTCGCGCGTCGGTGATCGGTCGATGCACGACGTACTCGACGCGAACGAGTTCGGCGGCGGCTCGGGCGGCCTGACGACTGTCGGCCACCACGACTGCCAAAACGTCGCCGGCGTAGCTGGTTCGTCCGCCCACCGGGATCATGACCGGCCAATCCTTGTGGATGAGCCCGACCTTCAATTCGGCCGGAATGTCGGCGGCGGTGAGGACCGCCACGACACCGGGCGACGATTGAGCCGCGCTGGTGTCGATGGAGACGATGTCGGCGCGTGTGTGGGCCGTCAGATGGAGGGCGGCGTGGAGCATCCCGGGGATGCGGATGTCGTCGACGTACCCTCGATCTCCGAGCGCCAGATCACGCGCCTCGTACTTCATGCCCGACGAGCCGACGCCCCCGGGTTGGGTCGCGACGAGGGGACGATTCAGGGCGACGGCTTCGATGGCGTCGAGCACCTTGACGTATCCGGTGCAGCGACAGAGATTGGCACCGAGATGCCTCGCCATGTCGTTCTTGGTCAGTCGATCACCCTTCTTGTCGACCTGACCCTTGGCCCTCATGATGATGCCCGGGATGCAAAAGCCGCACTGCAGCCCACCACAGGCGGCGAAGGCCTCGGCGTAACGATCACGCTCGGCGTCGTCGACACCCTCGAGCGTCACGATGGACTTTCCGGCCACCTTCTCCAGGGGCTGTTGGCAACTGACGACCGGTTTGCCGTCGATCATGACGGTGATTCCGAAGCCGACCGTATATTGGGAATCATCCACAACTGGCATGTCGAGGTTCATGTCCTCAAACTTGTGCAGAATGGCCTTGGCAATCGGGTGCGAGAACTTATTCTCGGCGGCCG
>JAURHL010000113.1 GCA_030833305.1 Acidimicrobiales bacterium
GTCTCAGGAACAGAAGACGTCTCAGGAATTCAGGGGAATCGACAACGTCTGATTCTCGCTGGCCGCGATGACCTCGATCCCGTGTGGTTCGCAGGCACGGCGGGCACGGTTCAAGAACTCGTCCACCGCGTCGTCGCCCCGCACCGGATCGTGGTGGAACAGAGCCAAGCGCTTCACCTTGCACTCGATGGCCACCCACACCGCGTACTCCATGGTGCAGTGACCCCAGTTGCTCTTGCCCACGAATTCTTCGGGCGTGTACTGAGCGTCGTGGATCAGGAGATCGGCGCCGGTGCACAACTCGCGCGCACCATCGGTGATGCCCATCGACCCGTCCTCGGGCATCTGGTGATCGGGCAGGTACACGACGCTGGTGCCGCGATGCGTGACGCGATAACCCAACGTATTGCCGACATGGGGCACCAAGCGACTCATCACGTCGAGTCCTCCGATGGAGAAGTCGTCGTCGGCCACGTCGTGGAAGACGAAGGTTCCCGGCAGATCGGTGACGCTCACCGGGAACATCGGGGGCTTGATGATGGACTCGAACACCTCGCGGACCGTGCGGCCGTCTTCTTGGACCGGACCGAAGATGTCGAAGTGCGCGCCGTCACGCAAGGTGGGCACGAAGAACGGCAACCCCTGCACGTGGTCCCAATGCATGTGCGTCAACAGACACGTGCCCGTGAACGGTCCGGTGGCCGGAATGCGATCACCGCAATAACGAAGTCCGGTGCCCAGATCGAACACCAAGGGGTCGTGTCCGGGTACGACGAGACCGACGCACGACGTGTTGCCGCCGTACCGTCTGGTGTCATCGCCATGGCACGGTGTCGAACCGCGAACCCCAAAGAACGTGACAACGAGATCGTTGACCCCCTCGATGAGGTGAACGCTAAATGACGCACGGGTGCATTCCGAACGGGAGCCGACCCGTCGGGCTGGTGACGTTGGTCGCAGTCGGGGTGCTCCGGGAGTCGCGCCGAGGGGTACGGTTTGCCCATGGCAGCAACCCCGGGCATCACCACGCACACCACCAACGTGGACGGTCTCGACCTGACCTACCTGGCCTGCGGTCTGGAGAATTCGGGACCCTTGGCGGTCTGCCTGCACGGATTCCCCGATTCGGCCCACACCTGGCGCCATTTGCTGCCCCGCTTGGCCGACGCCGGCTACCGCGCGGTGGCGCCGTTTCTGCGGGGCTACGCACCCAGCGCCGTGCCCGCCGACGGCCGATTCCAGACCGCGGCTTCGGCGCTCGACGCCATCGGTCTGCACACCAACCTCGGTGGCGACTCGCGCGCGGTGATCATCGGGCACGACTGGGGTTCCATCATCACCAACATCGCGGCCGCCCACCGACCCGATCTGTGGTCGAAGGTGGTCATGTCGGCGGTACCACCGGGCAACGCGGTGGGCATGGCCTTCGTCACCAATCTCGCGCAGATCAAGCGCAGTTGGTACATGTTCTTCTTCCAGCATCCCCTGGCCGACATGGTGGTCGGCGCGAACGACCTCGCGTACATCGACATGCTGTGGAACGACTGGTCACCGGGTTTCGATGCCACCGAGGAACTCGCGTTGCTGAAGCCCAGTCTGCGTGACCCCGCCAATCTGCAGGCCGCGCTCGGCTACTACCGCGCCACCATTGGCGCCGGGTACAACGATCCCGAACTTCAGGATGTGCAAGCCAAGTCGACCGTGATCCCGTCGCAACCTTTGTTGTATCTGCACGGCGTCACCGACGGTTGCATGGGCCTCGAGGTGGCGCGATTCGCCGCCGCCGAACTTCCGGCCACCGCACGCGCGGAGTTCGTCGACGGTGCCGGACACTTCCTGCACCTGGAACGACCCGACCACGTGAACGACATCATCGTGAACTTCCTCGGCGAGTGACATGACCACGAACCACTCCACCGTGCCCGTCCTTCCCGACGGTCTCGTCATCGTGGTGAAGCGCGAATGCGAGACGTGCCGCATGGTGGTGCCGGTCATCGCCCAACTGCGTGGTTCGGGAACGACCGTCACCTTGTACGTCCAGGACGATCCGAGCTTTCCCGAGGGCCTGAACGCCACTCCCGATGCCGACCTCGCCGTGAGTTGGCATCACGACATCGAAACAGTGCCCACGGTGATGCGGGTGAAGAACGGCGTCGAGATCGAGCGCTTTGCCCCGATTCCGAATGAGCCGAGAGCCAACCGTCGAGCGATCTTCTTCTGCGGTCGCCACGAGCCTCGCAAGGGTCTCGAATACCTCCTGAAGGCCCACGCAACGTTGCCCGATGACGTCGATCTGTGGATCGCATCCGACGGTCCCGAGACCGATCGGCTCAAGCGTGAATGGGCCGGAGACGCACGGGTGCAGTGGCTCGGACGCATCAGCGACGCCGAGAAGGCCAGTCGACTGCGACAAGCGGCGGTATTTTGTGCACCATCACTCGGCGGCGAGAGTTTCGGCGTCGTACTGATCGAAGCCATGGCCGCCAACACACCGATCGTCGCGAGTTCGCTCGACGGCTACATGAACGTGGCGACGAACATGATCGATGCGATTCTCGTGGAGCCGGCCGACATCGCCGCCTTGGAGGCGGGTCTGCGCCGGATTCTCGACGATCCCGAACTGGCGGCCGCGCTCGTCGAGCGCGGTGCTCGTCGGGCGACCGAATTCTCGATGAAGAATCTCGCCCTTCGGTACGAGGAGATCTATCGACGTGTTCTGTCGAGTCATTCGGTGCGCGTAGCCCCGGTTCGCCACGGACGAATCCGAGCCTGGTGGTCGATCGCCAAACGCCTGCGTGCCCTCGCCAGCAACTCGATTCGCCGTATGCTGGTCAAATGACCATTCTCATCATCGGCATCGTCCTTTTGGTGGCCATCATCGGCGTCGTGCTGTACAACGGGCTGGTCCGCAGCCGGAACCAGGTCGACAATGCCTGGTCGCAGGTCGATGTCCAACTGAAACGTCGCCTGGACCTGATTCCCAATCTTGTGGAGACCGTGAAGGGGTACGCCACGCACGAACAGAAGACGTTCGACGCGGTCATTCAGGCCCGCAGTGCGGCCATGTCGGCGGCACCCAATCCCGGTTCTCAAGCCGCGGCCGACAATCTGTTGAGTGGCACGTTGAGACAGTTGTTCGCCCTCTCCGAGGCGTACCCCGACTTGAAAGCGAATCAGAATTTCCTCGCGCTCCAGGAAGAACTGAGCGCCACCGAGGGTCGTGTCGCGTACGCGCGTCAGTTCTACAACGACAGCGTGCTCGGCTACCACAACAAGTTGGACACATTCCCCACCTTGATCGTCGCAAAGTTCGGTTCGTTCTCGCGACGCGAGTTCTTCGAAGCCGAAGACGGGGCCCGCGTGGCCCCCGAAGTCAAGTTCTGACCGTGTTCGAAGAGATTCGCGCCAACAAGCGTCGCAGCGTGATCCTGATCGCGGTGTTCGTCATCGTCACCGTGGCCATCGGTTTGGTGGTGGGCACCCTGATCGGTGGGGGACCACTACCGACCGCCATCGCGTTCATCATCGCCGCCGTGACCGCCGGTGTCTCGTATTGGAAGTCGGATCGGATCGCTCTGCGCGTGAGTCGCGCGGTCCCGGCCGACCCGGCCGTGTACCAGCGTCTGCACAATCTCGTGGAGGGTTTGTGCATCGCCAGTGGACTTCCGAAGCCCGCCGTTTACATCATCGACGATCCGGCCCCGAACGCCTTCGCGACGGGGCGCAATCCGCAACACGCCGCCATCGCCGTCACCACCGGCCTGCTCGAGAAGATGAATCGCGTGGAGCTGGAAGGGGTCGTGGCCCACGAACTGTCGCACATACGCAACTACGACATTCTGGTTTCGACCATTGCCGTGGTTCTCGTGGGGACCATCGCCATCGTGACCGACCTTTCTCTTCGCATGATGTGGTGGAACGGGGGTCGCGTCAGTCGGGACGGGGATCGCCAGAACGGATCCAACCCCCTTGCTCTGATCGGCATCGTGCTCCTGGTGGTGGCACCCATCGTCGCCAAAGCCATGCAAGCGGCTCTCAGTCGGCGCCGCGAAACCTTGGCCGACACCTCGGCCTGCCAGATGACGCGATATCCACCCGGTTTGATCTCGGCTTTGGAAAAATTGAAGGCCGACACGACGACCACCCATTCGGCGAGTATGGCCACCGCTCATCTCTGGATCGAACAGCCCTTGTCGGGAGTTCGCGACGAGGGTCGGCTCGGCTGGTTCCACCGGATGTTCGACACCCACCCACCCCTCGACCAACGCATCGCAATGCTGAAGGAGCTCTGAAGATGAACGCAACCATTAATGCTCGTCGTGTCTCGTCCATGTTCCTCGCGACCGTCATCGGGCTCGTGGCCTGTGGCGGAGGAAGCTCCGGATCGACACCAACTACGTCCGTACCGAGCACCGTCCCTGAGACCACCACGACGACGATCCCGGTACCCGTGATGCCTTTGACTGGTCTTCCCGTGGTCGACGAAGCGGCGGCCGTCCGTCCGGCCATCGTGGCCAAGATCGACAATCATCCCGGGGCGCGTCCACAAAGCGGTCTCAACTCGGCCGACATCGTCTACGAAGAGAACGTCGAAAAATGGACACGTTTCGCCGCCGTGTTCCATTCCACGGGATCGGATCCCGTCGGACCTCTACGGTCGGGGCGCACCCAAGACATCGACCTCGTGACGTCTCTCAACAAGCCACTGTTTCTCTGGAGTGGTGGCAATGCGTCGGTGACGAGCGCCATCGGCAAGTCGTCCCTGGTGAACATGAGTGCCTCGGCGGCCAGCAACGGAGGGGGCTTCTTCCGATCCGCCGACAAGAAGGCACCCCACAATCTCTTCAGCAAGACGACCAACATCTGGGCCCTCGACGCGGGTCGGGGCGGCACGCCACCTGCACAGTTCGAGTACCGCGACCCGGCGAGCCCCTCCGTGGGTACCGACGTGGCGGGCCTCAAGTTGACCATGGACGGCTCCATGCGGGCCGCGTGGCAATGGAACTCCCAGACCGGCAAATTCCTCCGCTTCCACGAGACCAAGGTTCACGAGGACGCCGATGGGAGCCAGGTGGCTTTCGACAACGTGGTGGTCATCCAATGCGAATACACGACCAGTTCGGCCGATCCGCGAAGTCCGGAGGCCCAGACGGTGGGGTCCGGACCGGCATGGGTGTATTCCGACGGAAAAGTCGTCGAAGGCACCTGGAACCGTCCCGACAACATGTCGCCGTGGAATCTCCGGGACTCCGCCGGGAAACCGATCGGATTGTCCCCGGGGAGAACCTGGGTGGAATTGATCCGGGAGGGTCAGGCGGTCGTGGCCCCCGCGGACGTCGACTTCGATGACGTCGCGTGGCCCTGATCACAGAATCTGCCTCGGTACCGAAGCGAGCACACGGTTAGCCTGACGTCATGTCCGGATCCGCATTCACCGTTGGTTCCTTCCCCGTCAAGCGGGGTTTGGCCGAGATGTTGAAAGGCGGCGTCATCATGGACGTCGTCACTCCCGAGCAAGCGAAGATCGCCGAGGATGCCGGCGCATGTGCGGTGATGGCTCTCGAGCGTGTTCCCGCCGACATTCGTCGCGATGGTGGTGTCGCGCGCATGAGCGACCCGGAGATGATCGAGGGCATCAAAGCAGCGGTGTCCATTCCCGTGATGGCCAAGGCGCGCATCGGACATTTCGTCGAGGCGCAGATCTTGCAGTCTCTCGGTGTCGATTTCATCGACGAGAGCGAGGTTCTCACCCCGGCCGACGAGGCGCATCACATCGACAAGTTCAAGTTCGTCGTGCCGTTCGTGTGCGGAGCCACCAACCTCGGTGAGGCTCTGCGACGTATCAGCGAAGGCGCTTGCATGATCCGCTCGAAGGGTGAGGCCGGTACCGGGAACGTCGTCGAGGCTGTCCGGCACCTGCGCTCGATTCTCGGCGACATCAAGAAGATCGCGACCGCCGACAGCGCCGAGTTGTTCGATTGGGCGAAGAAGTTGCAGGCTCCGCTGCCGCTGGTGCAGGAGATCGCCGCCACCGGAAAGCTCCCCGTGCCGTTGTTCTGTGCCGGGGGACTGGCGACACCGGCCGATGCCGCGTTGGCCATGCAGTTGGGAGCCGAGGCCGTGTTCGTCGGTTCCGGAATCTTCAAGAGCGATCACCCGGCGCCGCGGGCCAAAGCGATCGTCGAGGCCACGACCCACTTCGACAATCCCGACATTCTCGCCAAGGTCTCACGTGGCCTCGGTGCGCCGATGACCGGAATCGGGATGGACGAGATCAATCAGCGTTACGCCGAACGCGGCTGGTGACCTGATGTTCTCGGAGAGGCCCCCAGGTGAACGCGCGACCCGTCGTCGGGGTACTCGCGTTGCAGGGAGCCTTCGCAGCACACGCTGAACGGCTCGCGACGCTCGACGTCGACGTCATCGAGGTTCGTCGCCCCGTACATCTCGAGGGGATCGACGGCATCGACGCCGACGGCACCCCCTTCCGCCTCGGCCGGGCCGAGATGGCGGTGGGCTTCGGCGCCATGGGCGATCTGGCAGAGATCCGGCTGGGGCTGGCGCTGGGCGGGCTCGATTTCGACGACCCGACGCTG
>JAURHL010000114.1 GCA_030833305.1 Acidimicrobiales bacterium
ACTACAGCGACGACTCGCACATCAACGTGGGAACCGGAGTGGACCTCAGCATTCGCGAGTTGGCCGAGAAGGTGCGCGACATCGTGCATCCGTCGGCCCGGCTGGTGTTCGACACCTCCAAGCCCGACGGGACCCCGCGCAAGGTGCTGGACGTCAGTCGCCTGAACGATCTCGGTTGGTCACCGTCGTACGACCTCGACCGCGGCATCCGCACCACCTATCAGTGGTTCATCGACCAGCAGTCGAAGCAGTCGTCGTTGCGCGGCATGTCCGAAGCGTGAGCTGACCCCACACGGCGTCGACCCCCACCAACGCTCCGGGGGGAGGAGCATCGATGGGGGTCGGATCGCGCTGATCGGTGATCAGTAGTTGAAGTTGAAGAGGCTCTCGGTGATGGCCGGGCCATACGGGGCGCCGTCGATGGCCATGAGGGCGAACATGAACACGGCACCACCGGCCATGGAGATGTTCTTCATGAAGCCGATCATGTCGGCCTGCTTGGCCTGCGGGTCCTCGATGGCCCAGAAGTTGTGCATCTTCACGGCCATGATCACGAGGATGGCGGCCAGCACGATGGCGCCGAGGTCCGCCCACACGCCCAGGATCACCGACAGGCCGCCGAGCAGCAGCACGACACCGGAGCCCTGAACCGCCAGCTTGGGTGAGGGGACCCCCTTGAACTGGGCATAGCCCACCATGTGGTCGGCCTTGGTCAGGTGATTGATACCCGACATGACGAACATGAAGGCGAAGAGGATCCGCCCGATCAGGAACACGATTTCCATATTGTCTCCTTGCTGAAGCCGGCCCGGAGGTGGTGCCGGATTGATTGCGGTCACAACTATACGGAAGATTGATTGCGATCACAACTATTTCGGTGTCACGGGGTAGATTGCCCGCATGGCCGGTCCGAAATGGCTCGATCCCGAGGAGATGAAGGCGTGGCGCCTGTACATCACCACCTCGGTGGATCTGATGAAGGCACTGGAGGACGACGTGCGCCCCTTCGGCCTGACCATGGGGGATTATCAGCTCTTGGCGATGATCTCCGAGGCGCCCGATCGCCGTTTACGCATGTGCGACCTGGCCGACCAATTGCGCTTGTCGCGAAGCGGACTCACGCGACGCATGGACGGCGTCCTCTCGAACGCGTGGGTCGCGCGCGTGCAGGACCAAGGTGATCGACGGGTGGCGTACGCCGAGTTGACGACCAAGGGCTGGAACCTGTTGCGCAAGGTGGCGCCGATTCACCTGGCGAGTGTTCGTCGCCTGATGATCGATCACCTCACGCGTGTGGAGGTCAAGGCCATTGGAAGCGCCTTCGAGAAGATCTCGAAGAACCTCCAGTCCTGAAGAAGCACTGCGAACGATCAGCCGTTGTTGGCGAGGTAGTCGGCGAGGAGCGCATTCGCTTGGGACGCCGACGCAGTCAGCGTCGATGACACATCGGCTCCTTGCAGAATCGTGGCGATCGCTTGGGCGGTGATGTTGCGGATCTCGCGCTGGGGTCCGAGGATCGCACCCACCGACGCGGGCGTGTCCGCGGCCTCTCCCAGCTGGTCGTAGGCCACTCGAAAGCGCGGGTCCTCGGCGTAGGTCGTCTTCACCGGATCCAGATCCAATGCCGCACTGCGCACGGGCACGTAGCCGGTGGCCGAGGCCCACGTCGACTGGGTCTGCGCGCTCACGAGGAACTTGACGAAGTCCCACGAGGCGGCGGTCTTGACGGCATCGCCGTTGTCCACGATCCACAGCGAGGCTCCACCCACGATCGCACCGGGCGCACCTCCGGGTCCGGGCATGGGTCCGACGCCGATGTCGTCGACGCCGACGCCGGCGATGGTGCCGGCGGCCACCACCGACAGCACGGTGCCCAGAGCGGCCGAGGTCGCGATGGTCATCGCGGCGGGCTTGTCGGGGTCGGCCAACTTCAACAGCGCGTCCTGGCCGCTCGCGTTGTCGCCCACGTTGTAGGCGAGACCGTCGTTCACCAGCGACTGCAGTTCGGTCAGCAGATCGACACCGGTCTGACTGTCGAACAACACCTTGGTGGACGGGGCGGTACGACCGTTGTCGTTGTCGCTGAAGGGCTCACCGAGCTTGGCGAACCACTGCTCGAGGAACCAACCGCCACCACTGTCGGCGCCGGTGTCCAGGGCCAGGCCGAACGCGGCCGCACCGCTGTCGACGATGGCCTGCGACATGGTGCGCAGTTCCTCGAGCGACGTCGGCGGAGCCTCGGGGTCGAGACCCGCGGCTTCGAAGACCTTCTTGTTGTAATACAGCACCGGGTCGCTCACGTTGAACGGCATGGCCCACTGCACGCCCTCGGTGAAGTATTGGTCGAGGGCCTTGGCCTGGAAGTCGGAGGTGTCGTAGGTGTCGGCCTCGATGCAGGCGCCGACGGGAACGTTCGATTCGGTGTCGTTCATCACCTGCACCGCGTACTCCGGAGCCTGCACGATGTCGGGCAAACTGCCACTGCCGGATTGCAGGTACTTGTCGAGCGTCTGCTCGTATCCGCCTTGGTTCTCCAGGCTGATCTTCACCTTGGTTTGCGAGGCGTTGTACTCGTCGGTGAGCGCCACCAAGGACTTCTCCAACTCGCCGTTCATGCCGTGCCAGAACGTCAGCTCGACCGTTCCGTCGGCGCCGTCGAGTGCGGTCGGATCGCACGGAGGCAGCTCGGACAGGGGAGCGGCACTGGTGGAGGGCGCCTCCGTCGACGAGCCGCCGTCGCTGGCGGGCGGGGCCTCGGTGGAGCCACTGTCGACGATGGAACCTCCACCGCCGCCGCACGCGCTGACGGCGATCGCCATGATGCCGAGCACGGCCACGGACTTCCTCGTCTTCATCGTTCGCATGTTCATGTCAACCTTTCACTGCTCCGGCGGTGAGACCGCGCACCAATTGTCGTTGGAAAACCACGAGGACCACAAGTATGGGGACGGCGGCGATGATCGTGCCCGCCATGATCAGGTTCGGCTTGTCCAGGTCCGACGACCGCAAGAGCCGAAGTCCGGACTGGATGGTGTTCATGTCGTCCTCGGTGGTGATCATCGTGGGCCACAGGTATTGATTCCAGCTGGCGAGGAACGAGAAGAGCCCGAGCGCCCCGAGAGTCGGTCTGACCAAGGGCACCGCCACCTCGCGCATGAAACCCCAATGCCCCAACCCGTCCATGGAGGCCGCCTCGTTCAGGTCCTTGGGAATCTGCATGAAGACCTGGCGCAGAAGGAACGTGCCGAAAGCCGTGGCCAGGAAGGGCACCGCCAGTCCTTGATAGGTGTTCAGCCAACCGAGCGAATCGACCGTTCGTCGATTGATGAGAAGCGTCACCTCGAAAGGAACGAGCAGGGTGGCCATGAAGATGGCGAAGAAGAAACGCTTCAGCGGGAAGCGCAGGAAGGAGAACGCGTACGCGGAGGCGATGGACGTGATCAGTTGAAACGCCGTCACGAGAACGGCAACCACCGCCGAGTTCCACAGGTAGCGGCCCAGACGGCCCTGTGTCCACGCGTCGCCGAGGACGTCGAGCGTGAACGAATCCGGCACCAACGGATTGCGCAACACGCGATTGCCCGGCTTCAACGACGCGATGATGGTCGTGTAGATCGGGAACAAGATGATGACCGCCATCACGATCAGCAGGGCGTAGCGCACCCCCGACCGCCAGCCCTTGGGGGTGGAATCAAGAGCCATAGTGCACCCGCTTGCCGAGACCACGGAACTGCAACGCCGAGAGTCCGAGGAGGATCACGAACAACAGAACCGCGACCGCGGCTTTCAAGCCCTCGTTGCTTTTGATGATCGAGCTGCTGCCGTAGATGAGGTATGTGACGGTGGTGGTGGACTGCTGGGGGACCGGCCCGCCGTTGGTGAGCAGGTCGATCTCACCGTAGGCCTGGAAGGCCCGCGACGTGAGCACCACCGTGGTGAACAACAGGGTCGGGCCGAGCAACGGCAGCGTGACGTTGGTGAAGCGGCGCCAACCACCGGCGCCGTCGACGAACGCACTCTCCTGCAGTTCGCGGGGAATGCCCTGAAGTCCCGCGGTGATGATGATGAAGGTGAACCCGAGGTTCGCCCAGATCGACGAGATGGCCACCGACGACAGAGCCGTGCCCTTGTCGTTCAACAATCCGGGCTCCTTGATGACCGGGAAGATGTCGTTGAGCCAACCGATGTTGGCGAGCACGCCCACCGACGGCTGCAGTAGGAACAACCACATCAACGACGCCACGGCCACCGAGGTGGCCACCGTGCTGCTGAAGACGGTGCGGAAGAAACCGATGTGGCGCATGTGTTTGTCGGCCAGCACGGCCAGACCCACCCCCAAGGCCAGACCGACGGGAACGGTGATCAGCGCGAACTTGACGGTGACCCACACCGCCGATTGGAACTCGTTGCTCATCAACACGTCGGTGTACTGACCCCAGCCGACCGATCGGCACTTGGTGGCCTGAACGTTGCAACGCTGTTGGCCCAACCAGACCGCTCGTCCGAGCGGATACAGGACGAACGCGATCAGCACCACCAGCGACGGCCCCAGCATCGCGACGGCCAGGGGCACGTCACGCCAGCGGCGCTTGGTGGCACCGCTCATCAGTCGACCCTCGCTCCGCTGGCCGAATCGAACCGGTGGCGCGCCTCCACGGGGACGTTCAGTCGCACCGTGTCACCGTTGCGAGGTAGGACGTCGGACGGGTTCATGCGCACGATGGCACGCGTCTGATCGTCGACGGCGCACACCACTTGTGCCTCGTGACCGAGATGCTCGACCAGCACCACGGTGGCGGCGACACCCTGATCGCGTGCGATGGTGGTGTCCTCCGGACGTCCACCAACGAGGTGCGCGCCGGGCTCGAGAGTGCCAGCGGGGAAGATGTTCATCGGAGGAGTGCCGATGAACTGGGCGACGAACACCGAAGCCGGTTTGTCGTAGACCTCTTGAGGACTTCCCACTTGTTCGATGACGCCGTCACGCATCACGGCGATGCGCGTGCCCATGGTCATGGCTTCCACTTGATCGTGGGTGACGTAGACGAAGGTGGCCTCGAGGCGATGATGCAGAGCCACGATCTCGGCGCGCGTTTCGGCGCGTAGTTTCGCATCGAGGTTCGACAGCGGCTCGTCCATGCAGAACACCGCGGGACGACGAACGATGGCACGGGCCAGAGCCACGCGTTGGCGCTGGCCTCCCGACAGCGCACCGGGCTTGCGGTCCAAGTACGGGGTGAGACCCAAGACCTCGGCGGCCTGGTTGGCGGCTTCGGCGCGCTCGGTCTTGTCGATGCCGCGCACCTTCAACGGGAACTCGATGTTGGCCCGCACCGACTTGTGCGGATACAAGGCGTAGCTCTGGAACACCATGGCCACGTCGCGATCCTTGGGCAAGACGTCGTTCACCATGCGGTCGCCGATGAACACCTCGCCGGCGGTGGGGTCCTCGAGACCGGCGATGGTTCGCAGCAGGGTCGACTTACCGCACCCCGACGGACCGAGAAGGATCATGAATTCGCGATCGGCGATGTCGAGTGAGACATTGTCGACCGCCTTGACGTCTCCGAAGTGTTTGGAGACACCGACCAGACGGATGGAAGCCACGCCCCGACCGTACTTCCCCCGGCTGAACACCGAGGAAACTCGGGACCAACTCGGGACCGCAGAACTCTGACGGTGCGAGTGTCAGATCTCGGTGGAGGTCAGGTCGGGGCCCAGGATGATCTCGCCCGCGAAATGGGCGGCGGCCAACGCGCGCCATTCGTCCTCTTGTCCCGGCTGCATCGGCGGCACGTAGTGCGTCAACATCAGACGCTTCACGCCGGTGCGCGTGGCGGTCTGCGCGGCCTGCTCGACGGTCGAGTGGTAGTCGAGGATGTCCTTGAAACGCGCACCGGTGGGTACGACCCCGGCCACGAAGTTCACCAAGTCCTCGCGGATGACCGTTTGCACGTACACGTCGGCGTCGGCGCACATGGCGTCCACGCCGGCACAGGGCACCGTGTCGCCGGCCAACGCGACCACTTTGCCCTCGTGCTCCAAGCGGAAACCGATGGTGGGCTTCACCGGTCGGTGATCCGTGGCGTGTGTCGTCACGGAAGCGGCACCGATGGTGAACCTCTCGTCGGGGCCGAGTTCGGTGACGTTCACCTCGAGGGGTCCGTTGGCGCGCAGGTCCTCGTGGTGGTCGTGGCGATATTGCTGGTCCAGTTCCAGCATTCGCATCAACGCGTCGATCATCGCCTTGGTTCCGGCGGGTCCGTAGACGTTCAGCGGTGTGTGCACCAGTTGCATCACCCAACGCGTGGTGATGAGATCGTTCACGTCGGTGATGTGATCGCTGTGAAGATGCGTGATCAGCAAGGTGTCGACCATCGCCGGAAGAACACCGGCGGCCATCAGTCGCATCAGCGCACCGCGTCCGCAGTCGACCAGAACGTTGCGGTCACCGGCTTGCACCAGAGTGCACGGGCCCGCACGATTCGGGTCGGGAATGGGACTACCGGTGCCGAGCAGGGTGATCTTCACCGGCTCATCATGTCACATAG
>JAURHL010000115.1 GCA_030833305.1 Acidimicrobiales bacterium
GTCGATGGAGTGGACGTGGCTCACGAGGTTCACGGCGTGTTGGCGCGCATGAGGTCCTTCGTCGGCGATGTGCACTCCGGTCGCCGCCTCGGTGTGACGGGTGATCGACTCACCACGATCGTCAACATCGGTATCGGGGGAAGCGATCTCGGTCCATCCATGGCGTACGAGGCCCTCCGAGCCGACCATGTCACCGGCGTACGTTGTCGTTTCGTGTCCAACGTCGACCCCGCGGACCTGGGGGACTGCTTGTCGGACCTCGATCCGGCATCGACCTTGTTCGTCGTGGCATCCAAGACCTTCACCACCGCCGAGACGTTGGCCAACGCCCGAGTGGCCCGGAACTGGATCGTCGATTCTCTCGGCGAGAAAGCTGTCGCCTCTCACTTCGTGGCGGTCAGCACGAACCGGGCCGCGGTTCGGGATTTCGGCATCTCCGACGACGAGATGTTCCCGTTCTGGGACTGGGTCGGCGGTCGGTATTCGCTGCCTTCGGCCATCGGTCTGTCGTTGATGTTGGGTGTCGGTACCGACGCTTTCGATCAGATGCGCGCCGGCATGCACCTGGTCGACGAAGCGGTTCGCTCCACTCCGCCGCGCTCCAACGCCGCGGTGATGATGGCTCTCGTCGGCATCTGGAATCGCAACGTTCTCGGTTGTGTCAGCAAGGCGGTGCTGCCGTATTCGCACGACCTGCGACGTTTCCCGGCCTATCTTCAGCAACTCGACATGGAATCCAACGGTAAGTCCACGAGGCTCGACGGTTCGCCCGCGCCGTACGAGACGGGCCCGATCGTCTGGGGTGAGCCGGGCACGAACTCTCAACACGCCTTCGTGCAACTGATTCATCAGGGAACGAGCATCGTGCCGGTGGACTTCATCGGATTCGCCGAACCGGCCGACGGGGTGTCGGCCGTCGGAGCATCCGACGACGCGCGACATCGCACACTGTTTCTGAACATGCTGGCACAATCCCGTGCTCTGGCCTTCGGGCGTTCGCGCGACGAGGTGTCCGCGGGCCCCTTCGCCGATCACCGTGTCTTCACGGGGAATCGTCCGTCGACCGTGATCGTGGCCCGACGCCTGTCGCCGTCGGTGCTGGGTCAGTTGGTCGCGTTGTACGAACACATCGTCCACGTGCAGGGTGTCATCTGGGGCATCAACAGTTTCGATCAGTTTGGTGTGGAATTGGGCAAGGAGATGGCCCTCGATCTGGCCGACACCGGCCCGAACGACCGCGGTGCCGATCCCTCGACCCACTCTCTGCTTCGTTGGTATCACGGATCCTCGTCCGGATCCGACGGAGGCTGAGTGGCGATGCACCAATTGGAACGAGTGACGAATCTGCTGACCTTGTTGCTGTCGGCGCGTCGGCACGTGACGTTCGACGAGATTCGCAACGAACTGCGTGGGCAGTATCCGGACAATCTGGTGGCGGCGCGGGCAGCGTTCGAACGCGACAAGTCGTTGCTGCGCGACGAGGGCGTGCCCATCGATTCGGTGGTTCTGGGGGGCGACCAAGCCGGAACCACCGGCTACCGGATCCTGCGGTCCGAATACGAACTGGGAGACATCGACCTCGAACCGGACGAGGCCGCCGCATTGCGCGTCGCGGTGTCCACCATCCGCATGGGTCAATCCTGGGGCGTCGAGGCTCTGTGGAAGGTCGACATGGAGTCGGTGCCCATCGACGGCGATGATGCCACTCCGGTGGTGGCGGCGAACCTGCCCGTCGATCCGCGCCTTCCGTTCCTGCACCGGTCGTTGGCGGCGCGTTGCGTGGTGTCGTTCGATTACAACGGCAAGTCGCGCGAGGTGCGACCGTACGGACTGTTGGCTCGCGACGGCTGGTGGTACATGGTGGGCCACGATCGAAGCGTCGACGACTTGAGAACGTTCCGCGTCGATCGCATCTCGGGAGAGGTGGAGGTCGGAGACCAAGGAGCCTTCACGATCCCCGACGGTTTCGACGTGCGCGCGGTGTTCCCCGCCGATCCGAAGTTGCTCCCCGACAACGTCGACGTCGGTTCCGACGTGGCCGAGGTGCTGGTCGATGCATCCGATGTGGGTGTGGTGCTGAACCAGTACGGCTCGGAGGCGGTGGTGTCCGAGCGTCCCGATGGTTCCAAGGTGTTCGCCATCCCGTGTTCGAACGTGCGAGCTTTCGATCAGTGGCTGTTGGGTTTCGTCGAACGCGCCGAGGTTCTGTCACCGCCGTTGCTTCGTCAGCACGTGATCGAATGGCTCGAGTCGATGGGGGTGCGCGCATGACGCGCCGCGGCCCGCGTCCGGTCAACGTGAGGCTGCGTCGGTTGCTGGTGATGCTCCCGTGGCTGCAGGAGCGGGGAACCGTCCCCACCGCGGAGATGGCCGAACACTTCGGGATGACGGTTTCCGACCTGATGGCCGATCTCACGTTGGCCTCGTTGTGCGGAGTGTCCCAAGATCCTCGTGATCTGATCGATCTGTGGGTCGACGAGGAGGCGGTGCACTTCGGCATCCCGAAGTACTTCAATCGCCCCCTCCGTCTCACGGCGCCGGAGGCTTTCAGCTTGGTGGCCTCGGCGACCGCGGCGCGCAACCTTGCGGGCTCGGATCTTGATGGCGCGCTGAATCGAGCGGTGGACAAGGTCGCCAAGGCCATGGGAATCGACGACGTCGACCAGCTGGTCGTCGAATTGGAGACCCCTGATGCGGTGGCCGACTTCGCTCGGGCCGCCGAAGCGGGCCGGGAAGTGACCATCATCCACTGGTCCGTGAGCTCGGGCGATTCCACCGAACGACGGATCGTTCCGGTCGAGGTCTTCGCGGAGGCGGATCACTGGTACGTGCGAGCCTTCGATCTCGGCGTCGAGGCCGAACGCATCTTCCGCCTCGACCGCATCGAGAGCCACCTCGTCGGAGAAGTCCGACACGACGTGGATCTCGGACCGCGACGTCCATGGTTCTCCGATGCGACCGAAACGACCATGGTGACGATCGAGATGGATCCGGCATGGATGTGGGTTCTCGAGCAGTATCCGGGGGTCACGATCGACGAGACGGCAACGCCGAAGCGCAAGCGTTGGGTGACGGTCACGATGCCGGTGAGCAGTGAACGGTGGTTGAAACGCGTGTTGTTGCGCCTGGGCGACAATGCGCGGGTGGTGGCGCCGTCGCCATGGACCGGCTTGGCCGCGGATACCGCGCGCCTGGTGCGTTCGCGCTACGGAACGAAGTAGTCGCTCGTCTGCTCGATGGACTCGATCGCGTGTCCGCGCAACAGGTGTGGCAACAGTTCCGCAGTTGCTCGGGCATCGTGCAACGCGTCGTGGGCTTGGTCGAGCTGGATCCCGTAGTCCTCGCACAGCGAGCCGAGCCGGTGGTTCTTCAGGCGCTGGGGGTCGAGGCGGCGTGACAGGTCGAGTGTGCACAGCACTCCGACCCAATCGAGTGGGATCCCCACGTGATCGGCGGCGGTACGCAAGAACCGGGTGTCGAAGGGGGCATTGTGGGCCACCACGATGCGCCCGGCGGTGAGTGCGGCCAACGTGCTCATGGCCCGCCGCAGTCCGGGGGCGAGTAGCACGTGACGACGTCCGATGCCGTGGATGTGTCGGGGTCCGAGGTCAGCCGTCAGGACGCGAGGGGGACGAACGTGAGTGCTCCAGCTCCGGATGCTTCGCCCTGCTGGGTCGGTGATGATCACCGCCATCTGCAAGATGGTGTCCGAGGGACGTAGGCCGCTGGTCTCGAGATCGACGACGGCATACCCCAGAGCGGAGCTGGGAGAAAGGGTTGACGACATCTCCCTCACCCTAGGGCGGGGGTGTTCGCGGTCAGCTGGCCGAGCGCAAGCCGCGGGCGCGCACGCCGATGGGTGCTGCCACGGTGAAGCCGGCCAGGTGACGTTCCTCCTCGGACTCGCCACCCCAGAAGCCATATTCACGGTTGTCTCGGGCGAACACCTGACACTTGTCGTTCACGGGACACGTCCGACACAGCAGGCGAGCCTGCGCCTCGCGGCGCACCCGCGCTTGAGGGCGCTCGGCCTTGGGGGGGAAGAACAGATTGGTCTTTCCCTTGCACACCGCGTGGTCCATCCAGTTCAGGGAGGGGGACAACTTCAGTTCGGACGACTCGATGGCTGACATGGTGACCGCCTATCTGCGAGGTGCTCGGTGAGGAACTTGGTTGGTGGGAGAAGTCTTGGGCGGCAGGGCCAGGAGGGGGGATTGGCCCTGCCGCACGCATTTAACACTAAACAGTAAAAGGAACGTCGTCAAGGAAAAATCGGCGGGGTGATGTCGCCGTCGTCACACGAGCCATCGGGCCAGTTCAACGGGCGTTTTGGGGGTCGGAAGTCGGAGCCCCGGGGTCGTCAGTGGGGCGGAAACGAGTCCGTGATGGCAGGCGGTGCGCGTCGGGGAATGGGAGGGTCAGAGCAGTTCGGCGGCCAAAGAGGCGACCTCGCTGCGCTCGCAGGCCGTCAAGGTGATGTGTCCGAAGCAGTGCTGGCCACGAAAGGCACCGATTAGCACGGCCAGGGCGTTGTTGGATTCGCCGAGGTACGGAGCGTCGATCTGGCTGGTGTCACCGGTGAAGATCACCTTGGTGCCCTCCCCGATGCGCGTCAGGATCGTCTTCAGCGTGGTGGGCTCGAGGTTTTGTGCCTCGTCGACGACCACGATCTGACGGTGCAGCGAGCGCCCGCGCAGGAAGGTGACCGACTCCAACGACAACTGGTTGCGGGCGATCAACTCGTCGATCATCGTGCGGGCCTCGCGATTCGAACGCTGATCGGTGAGAGCGACGATCGCGTCGTGGATCGCCGACATCCATGGGTCCAGTTTCTCGTCGAGTCCGCCGGGCAGGAAACCAACGTCGGCTCGGCCCACCGGAACGAGGGGTCGGTACACCGCGAGTTTCTCGTAGCGACGTTGTTCGACGACCTGCTCGAGGCCGGCGGCGATCGCCATCACGGTCTTTCCGGTTCCGGCGCGTCCGTCCAGAGCGATCACGCTCACGTCAGGGTCGAGCAACAACTCCAACGAAAAGCGCTGTTCCTTGGATCGGGCCCGAAGACCCCAGGCCTCCGGAGAGGTCTGGGGAATGAGGTGCAAGGCATCGTCGACACAGCGGACGAGTGCGGATTGGGAACCGGCACGAAGAACCGCGAAGGAATTCTCCGCCAAGGTGTCCGGGGTGGTCACGTCATCGGGATCGATCGAGATTCCGGAATACAACGAGTCGATCAGCGACGCGTCGCAGTCGATGGTGGTCCAACCGAGCGGTCGGGACGTCGCGTGCCGTCCGATGAGTCGATGCTCGTGGGCCGTCAGGCCAAGGTGAGCGGCCTTCAGTCGAAGAGCGGCGTCGTTCGACACCATGCGCGTCGGAGCGTGGTTGGCCTGCCCGAGTGCGGCCCCGATGATCCGATTGTCGGGCTTGGCGGCGTCGAGCCCGTGTTCGTTCAGCAAATGCTTCTGGATGCCGTTGATTTCGATGTGGACCGTGGACGAGCGAGGTTCTTCGGTCAGAGGAACCGGCCGCGCCAGCGACCCTCCGGCCCGCATGCGCAGTTCCTCGAGGGATCGCAGGGCCGCGCGGGCCGCGCGGCCGACGTCGTCGGGCCGACTTTTCAGGCCGTCGAGCTCCTCGATCACGGTCAACGGGATGACGATGGCGCACTCGGGATAGGCCGCCAGGCAATTGGGGTCGGCGATCAGGACGGAGGTGTCGAGTACGACGCGAGTGCCGTGTTCGGCGGCGGTCCGTGCGGTGGCGGAGGTGGAATGGTCGTCCGCCGGTTGGTGAACCGTGTCCCGCAGCGCTTCAGTCACTCGAACTCCTCGTATGTCGTGTCGTTGTCTCGCGCCTCGTCGTACCGGCTTCGGGACGACGAGGCGAAAATCGGCGAACGGTTCCGAGGGGCAGGAGCGTTCGACAGGAATCCTTGCCCACCCGGACCCCGACGTGGTGGATTTCCGGGGCGAATTCTTGGTGAACCACCGAGAGAGCGCCGCTCGTGCATCCACCAATCGACGTTCTCGGTTTGCCAAACTGTCGGCATCGGTTCTCCAGAGAATTCCGTTCGCCGAGATGGCGTGAAGCGGTTCGGACGTGTTTCCGAGTCCGTGTTTCGAGATCCGAGCCGACGCCCCTGGGGCGACCGTGCCATCTCATTGCATTTGCAACAAAAGGAATACTTGTAATACCTCGAAAAATCCAATCGAATGACGTTTGGTTCCACCCGAGAACCGATCAGAAACGATCCGACAAGAATCGAAGTGCGTAGAAGGCTCCGGCCGGAAGCGACTCGAAAGCAAAGCAAAGCAGTACCAAACCAAACCAGAAAGGGACACTCCCATGGCAGCAAAGAAGAAGGCTCCCGCCAAGAAGGCCGCCGCCAAGAAGGCTCCGGCCAAGAAGAAGGCCGCCGCCAAGAAGGCTCC
>JAURHL010000116.1 GCA_030833305.1 Acidimicrobiales bacterium
AACGCCGGTGCGGGCACGTACGGCCTCATCCAGGACCATGACGTGGCGGATTGGAAGCGGATCATCGATCTGTGTCTGGTCGGCGTGTTCGTCACGCTGAAGGCCACGTCGACCCACGTGAACGACGGAGGTTCGGTCATCACCATCTCGTCGCTCAACGCCATACAGCCGTCGGCCGGAATGTCGGCGTACTGCGCGGCCAAGGCCGGTGTCGCCATGCTCACCCGCGTGGCCGCCATGGAGATGGGCGCCCGCGGCGTTCGCGTGAACACCATCGCTCCGGGCCTCGTGGCGACCAACGCCACCGCCGGCATGTTCGCCGTCCCCGAGGTGATTCGTCAGTTCGAGGAGAACGCCTCACTCGGTCGCCACGCCACCGCGGACGAGGTCGCTTCCGTCGCCGCGTTCCTCGCCAGCGACGAGTCATCGTTCATGAGCGCCTCGTTCGTTTCGGTCGATGGTGGCGGGAACACCGGCCGCTACCCCACGTTGCCGGCGATCTTCTCGGCGCTCTGAGCTCAGGAGCTCTTCACCCCGGCCCCACCGTCGATCACGTAGGTCTCCCCGGTGATCCACGAGGCGCGATCGGAGGCCAAGAAGGTCGCCAGGGCGGCGATGTCGTCGGGCACACCGATGCGACCGAGCGGAAGCGCGGCCGCGAGACGGTCGCCGTAGTTGTCGACCAACACCTTGGCGAAGTCGGTCTTCACCAGACCCGGAGCGATGCCGACCACGCGTGTCGGGCCCAACTCGGCGGCCAACTGACGGGTCATGTGTATGAGGGCCGCCTTGGTGAGGTTGTAGATACCCAATGCGCCCTCGGTACGCAGACCACCCACCGAGGCCACGTTGATGATCACCCCGGGACGGTCCTTCATCCCGGCGTCCCAGACCGCCTGGGTCCAGAACAACGGGCCGCGCAGGTTCACCTGGAACGTCTTGTCGAACCGCGCCTCGTCCACGCCGAGCGACGGGCCGTAATAGGGATTCGTGGCCGCGTTGTTCACCAGGATGTCGATCGGGCCGAATCGCTCGATCGTGGCGGCCACACAGGCGCGACCTTGTTCGACATCGCCGGTGTTGGCGGCGTACGTCTGCACGTCGCCCACGATGCCCGCGTCGGACACCACGTCGGGTCCGATCTTGCGCGACACCATCATCACGCTGGCGCCGGCCTCGGCGTACATCTTGGCCATGGCCAGACCGATGCCCTTGGAGGCCCCGGTGATGAGGGCAACTTTTCCGTCGAGTCGAACGTCCATGTCCCGAAGTTAGTACGACGAGATGGTCGTCGATTCAGTCGTCGGTCTCGTCGTCACCCGATCGCGCCACCACCTGCACCCGAACGGAACGGATACGACGGCCCTGCAACTCGGCCACCGTGAATCGCCAACCATCGAAGTCGATGTGCTCGCCGACGGCCGGAACATGACCCAGGGTGTTGAACACGAAACCTCCGATACTCTCCCACTCGTCGTCGGGAATGTCGGTGTCCAACTCCTCGTTGACTTCGGACACGCTGGTCGCGCCATCCACGATGTACTGGCCGTCATCGTGCTTCTCGATCGACTTGTGGTCCTTGTCGTACTCGTCGACGATCTCGCCGACCAATTCCTCCAGGCAATCCTCGAGCGTGACGATTCCCTCGATGCTGCCGTACTCATCGGCCACCACGGCCATGTGGTACTTCCGTGCCTGCATGTCGCGCATCAACTGGTTCACCGGCTTGTTCTCGGGGATCACCACCGCATCGCGCATGTACATGGTCACCAACTGTGCGCCGTGACCCGTGCGTTCGGCACGAACGAGGTCCTTGATGAAGGTGACTCCGAGAACATCGTCGTCAGGACTCAACACCGGCAAGCGCGAGAAACCGTGCTCGATCGCCACGTCCACCGCTTCGCGCACGCTGAAGGTGTCGGCAATCGTGACGATGTCGGGGAAAGGAACCATCACCTCGCGGGCCACCGTGTCGCCGAACTCGATGATCGACTCGATGAGGTCGCGTTCCTCTTCTTCGATGACCTCGTCGTTCATGGCGGCTTCCACGATGCCGAGGAGCTCCTGCTCGCTGACGAACGGGCCCTGTTCGAGACCCTTGCCCTTCACGATGACGTTGGTGAGACGTATCAGCCACCCCGACACCATTCGCAGTGGCGGGAACGACACCAAGACGTGAATTCCGCGCGCGGTACTCAAGGCGGCACGCTCCGGATACAGCACGGCATAGGTCTTGGGTACGGCCTCGGCCAGAACGAAGAACACCACCACGTTCAGCAACACTCCGACGACCACACCAATGGGACCGAACGCCCGAGCGGCGATCACACCGGTCAAGGTCGCTTGAACGGTCTGACACACGTTGACCGACAGCAACAAGGGGTTCACCCATTTCTCGGGTTCGCCCACCAGATCCTGGAGAGCCCGGCCCTGCCGCACACCGCCTTCGGCCATGGCCGCGGCCTTGGGTTTGCTCATGCGCGACAAGCCCATCTCCGCCAGCGAAAGGAAGATCAGAACGATCAGGAGGACGAGTACGACCGCCAACAGGATCCAATCGGTCCCGGTGAACGCGGCGACGAGTGCGGTCATGTTCCCTCCGGAACGCTCTGGCTGAATGTCGGTGGTACCTCACCGTTCCAATGGTGGGCCTTCAGGATCTCGCGCTCGCGCGCCTGCATGGCCACGGTCTTGTCGGCGGTGTCGTGGTCCCACCCCAGGATGTGCAACACACCGTGAACGACCAGTAGCGCCATTTCGTCCTCGACCGTTCCGGCGTGGGTGGGCGCTTGTTCGACGGCCACCTCCGGGCAGATGACGATGTCACCGAGCAACAGCGGCATGTCGCCCCGATCCGGAGGCGAACGATCGGGGCCTCGGGTGCCTCCACTCGGTCCGCTCACGACCTCCAGCACCTCTCCACCGTCGATGGGGAACGACAGGACATCGGTCGGGCCGACTTCGCCCATGTGCTCGAGGTTCAGATCGACCATGTCGGACTTCTCCACGAAGAACAACGACAGCTCGGTGCCCCCACGGACACCTTCGGCCGCCAGCGCGTGTCGTGCCAAGGTCTGCCAGCGCACCACGTCGACGACGACGGTGGTTTGTTCGTCGGCGCAGAAGACCTCGGCATCGGTGTCGCCGCCCACCTTGGTCTTGCGTCGGAATCTGGGCGGGCCCTCAACCATTGCGATCCGTTCTCGCCGCGCGTTTCTCGTACGCGGCGACGATGTCGCCCACGATCCGATGGCGAACGACGTCACCGGCGTCGAGATGCACGAACTCCAGACCCTCGATACCGCCGAGAATGCGTTCGAGACCGGCCAGCCCGCTGCGGCCATCGGGAACGTCGACCTGGGTAGCGTCGCCCGTGACCACAGCGCGCGAACCGAAACCGATGCGCGTGAGGAACATCTTCATCTGCTCGGGAGTCGTGTTCTGCGCTTCGTCGAGGATGATGAAACTGTTGTTCAACGTGCGTCCGCGCATGAACGCCAACGGAGCCACCTCGAGCACCTGCTTCTCGTGCATCTTCTGCACGCCCTCGGTGTCCACCATGTCGTACATGGCGTCGTACAAGGGGCGCAGGTACGGGTCGATCTTGGCCATCAGGTCGCCCGGCAGGAAACCCAGACGTTCGCCGGCCTCGACCGCGGGCCGCGTGAGGATGATGCGTTGCACCTGTCGGGTCTGCAGCGCGTGCACCGCCATGGCCACGGCCAACCAACTCTTGCCGGTTCCCGCCGGTCCGATGCCGAACGTGATGACGTTGCGGCGGATGGCGTCGATGTAGCGCTTCTGCCCGGCGGTCTTGGGTTTGATCGTGCGTCCCTTGGCTCCGCGCAGGATCTCGTCGGTCAGCACCGAACTCGGGCTGGCGTCCTGGCGGACCATGGCGATGCTGCGCTTGATGACCGACTCGTCCACGTTCTCGCCCCGCTGCAACAACAGAACGAGCTCCTCGAACAGTCGGGCCACCACGGCCGAATCCGGGCCCTCGATGGACAGTTCGTTGCCCCGAGCCGAGATGTCGGTGCCGGAGAACGCGGACTCGATCAGCCGCAGATGCCCGTCACGAGCGCCCAGCAGGTTCGCCATGAGATGCGTCCCCGGAATCACCAGGGTGGAGGTCGGAGATGGAGGCGTCATTCGGTGGGTCGGCGCGAGGTGCAGGACCGGCGTCTCATCGGCACGACGTCAGCGTAATGGACGCGAGAGCCTTCCCCCATCACCGATGACGGACGTGTCGCCCGTTCGATTGCGTCAGGCGACGGTCGGACGGACCACGTAGCGCCCGGTGACCTCACCTTTCAGGATGGCGGTCAGCACGGCGTCCAACTGGTTCAGACCGATCTCGTGACCGATCCGGTCGATGCCCGCGGGCTTCAAGTCGCTGGCCAGTCGCCGCCACACCTCCACACGCTGGACCATCGGCAACTGCACGGAGTCGATTCCGAGCAGGGCCACACCGCGCAGGATGAACGGCATCACGGTGGTCGATAGCCCGGCGCCGCCCGTGAGACCACTGGCGGCCACCGCGGCTCCGTAGTGCAACTTCTTGATCACGTTCGCCAGTGTCGTGCCACCGACGCAGTCGACGGCACCGGCGAAGGTCATGGCCCCCAATGGCTTGGGGTCCTCGACGCTCAGTTCGGCGCGGTCGATGACCCGGGCCGCTCCCAACGAGCGCAGGTACTCCTCGGCCTCCTTCTTGCCGCTCGACGCGACCACCTCGTAGCCGAGCGCGGCCAACATCGTGATCGCCATGCTGCCCACCCCACCGGTGGCACCGGTGACCAACACCGGTCCGTCCGCCGGACGCAATCCCCTGTCGAGCAGCGCCATCACCGATTCCGCGGACGTGAAGCCACCGGTGCCGATGACCATCGCGTCGCGAGTGGAGAGACCCTCGGGCAATTCGAGAACCCAGTCGGCGGGAATCCGCGCGTACCTCGCATAGCCGCCATGATGCGCGACGCCGATGTCGTAGGCGTGCGCGATCACCTGCTGGCCCACCGCGAACCGCGACCCTCCGGAGTCCACCACGGTGCCCGCCAGGTCGACACCCGGGATGAGTGGCGAGATGCGCGCCACCTTGCCCTTGGGGGACGTGGCCAGTCCGTCCTTGTAGTTGACGCTCGACCAGTGGACTTCGACGAGCACGCCGTCGTCGGCCAGATCCTCGAGCCCGATCTCGACCACCTCGCGGCGCGGCGCCTCCGGGTCGTTGGTGAACATGAAGGCGGGGAAACGTCCGATCGACATTCCCGAAACCTACCCGAGGACCTCGCGACGGGTCGCCTCCCGTTACCGTGGTGTCGTCATGAAGGTCGGCTACACCACGATGAACACGCCGGCGGACATCGCCCCGCCGGTGTTGGGACCGTTGCTCGAATCGGCCGGTTTCGACTCCATCTGGATCGGCGAGCACAGCCACATACCGGTGTCGCGCGCGACGCCGTACCCGACCGGCGGCGACATGCCGTGGCAGTACACCACGATGATGGACCCGTTCCTCAGCCTGATGCAGATCGGTGACCACGCCCCGTCGCTGCTCCTCGGTCTCGGCGTGGCACTCCCCCTCGAGCACGACGTCTTCGTGTTGGCCAAGCAGGTGGCCACGCTCGACGTGTTGAGCGGCGGACGCGTTCAGTTCGGTGTCGGCGTGGGCTGGAACCGCGAGGAGTTGGCGAACCATCGCGACGTGAAGTGGTCGATGAGGTATCGCGCCCTCGCCGATTGCGTCGCCGCGTTACGGGCGTTGTGGACGAACGACGAGTCCGAGCACCATGGTGAGTGGTACGACTTCGACAAGGTCTGGAGTCGCCCCAAACCCGTTCAACGCCCGCACCCGCCGATCTGGTGCGGAACCGGCGGAAAGCTGGGAACCCAGCACGCCGTCGCGTGGGCCGACGGGTGGATGCCCCTCGACGTGACCCTCGGCGACGTGCAGAAGCGGGTGACGAAATTCCGTCAGGTGGCGTCCGAGGCCGGTCGCACCGACGTTCCCATCTCGATGGTCGCCTTCGGCGACCCGACCCTCGACACCCTGCTGCACTATCGCGATCTGGGCATCGAACGGGTCATCGTGGGCTCCGGCCGCGACGGCTGGGAGGATCCCACCGGTGTGCCCGCCTTCATCGACCGGTACGCGGCGATGATCGATCGCTTGGCATCGTGACGGAAAGAGAGCGCAACGCCATGAACGACCGACCCGTCGACATCCGCGACACCGATCCCGACAAGTACTGGGAGACGTTCGCCGAGAAGTGGACGTCGCTGTTGACCTACCGCTACCTCGGGCGCCGTTGGTCGTCATTGGACACCGGTGTCGAGGGAAGCTTCATGACGTTGCGTCACGACATGCGCAACTCCACCGGAGGGATCATGGCCGCG
>JAURHL010000117.1 GCA_030833305.1 Acidimicrobiales bacterium
TAGCGAGAGGCGGTCGAGATTCGATCCGGTCATGGCCACGCAGATCACACCCGAGGTGTGCCGAATCATGAATCCGACGAGATCTGGCGTTGCCCGTTGAGCGGCGAAGATCAGGTCGCCCTCGTTCTCGCGATCCTCGTCGTCGACCATCACCACCATTTCGCCGCGGCCGATGGCGGCCACCACGTCCTCGATCGGGGCGAAGGAAAATTCGCTGCTCATGTGTGCTCCTTGTTGGTGGGGCGGGGGTCGCCAAGGTGGAAAGTGTCGATGACGATTTCGATGTCGTCGCCGAGAACGCGTGTGGACACCAGACGCCCGCGACGTATGTCGTCCATGGTCGAGGCCGACGATCCGGTGAACATGGGTCGTCCGCGATCGCCGAGGAACGCCGGTGCCACATGAAGCACGTAACGATTCACGAGGCCGGCTTCGTGGAACGACGACGCCACGGTGGCACCGCCTTCGACCATCAACTGCAACACGCCGTCGGTGCCGAGTCGATCGAGGAGAGCATCCAACGAATCGGTCCATTCCGTGCACGGGTGAACGTGGGCGTTCGCGGGAGCCCGGCCCAACACGATGCGACGCGGAGATGGACCGTCGACCAAGCGCGTGGTCAACTCGGGATCGTCGGCGCGCACGGTGCCGGCGCCCACCACGATGGCGTCACTGTCGGCGCGCAACGCATGCACGGCGGCGCGGGCCGTGTCACCGGTGATCCAGCGACTGGTGCCGTCGGCCGCGGCGGTGCGACCGTCGATGGTGGTGGCCATCTTCAGAACCACGAACGGTCGGCCGGTGCGTCGATGATGCAAATAGGGGAGGAGCTGTTCGCCGACCTCGTGGGCCAGGCACCCGACGTCCACCACCACACCGGCATCGCGCAACATGGCGTGGCCGCGACCGGCGACGTTGGTGTCGGGATCTTCGATGGCGGTCACCACTCGAGCCACGCCGGCCTCGATCAACGCGTTGGCGCACGGTCCGGTGCGACCGTGATGACTGCACGGCTCGAGCGTGGTGAACACGGTTGCTCCGCGCACGTCGGCACCGGCGGCTCGGGCCGCGTCGAGGGCCACGATCTCGGCGTGTCGACCGCCGGGCGGTTCGGTGGCGCCGACGAAGGTGCGTCCGTCGACGCAACGCACCACGCAGCCCACCCACGGGTTCGGAGACGTGCGACGACGAACGTCGGACGCGGCATTGATTGCCATCTTCATGCTCCGCTCGTCGTTGTTCATCTCGTCGTTGGCCATCGTGGTGTTTCCTGCTCTCGACCCGAGCGGGGAGATGACAACGCAGGCACGACGACGGACGAACCACTCCCGTCGACGGACGGGTCATGGCGCGGCCAAGCCGATTCGTACCCGTGCTCCCATCCGGACTGTGACCGTCGGCCTTGGAATTTCACCAAGTCGGCTCCGGGGGATTGCTCCTCCGGAGTTCGCGGGCTGTACCGCCGGTTTGGACTTTCACCAATACCCCGCACGGGGTGTGTTCGATTGTGAACGCGAGTCTACGCCCGGTCCCGCAACAAACCCCAAGCCGACTCCACGTGTTCCCACGTGGTGGTGCGACTGCCGATGCTGAAACGCAGCACGCTGCGTCCGTCCAGCACCGTGCGGGTGAACATCACCCGGCGCGTGGCGTTCACCGACTCGATGAGGGCGTCGGCATCGCAATGCACGAACCGGGCCACGCGGTGATCCGGGTCGTACGGTCTACCGACGCTCGACACGTGCCACTGTTCGGCTCCGGACTCCAGCAAAAAGCGGCCGAGTACCTTCGACGAGGGCGCCTCACCGATCCGCACCACCACCTCGGGATTCAACGACGGGTCGGCCCCACGCACGATCGAGTCGTAGTGCAGGATCGAACGAGCCTGAGCGCCCGAACGAGGCTCGGCCAACAAGGGCCATTCCAATGCGTCCGCGAGACGACGCAACGCGTCGGGCGACGCCCCACCTCGTCCGGCCACCAACACACCGCGACGACCGGACCAACGTTCGACGACGTCGCCGACGAGTGACTCGTCCGGCACGAGACGACCATGAAGGGCGCGGCGATCCACATCATCGTGTTCGACGGTGGCGACTCCCAACAACGGCTCACGGAACGAGAGATTGAGATGCACCGGTCCGGGCCATGGCCCGACACTGAGAGCCAGCGAACGCGCGGCCAAGGATCGCCACGACAGACTCGCGGCCTCGTCGGCCACGCCCGGTTCGTGGAACCAGCGAACCTTCGCCCCGAAAAGGTTCGTCTGATTGATCGTCTGGGCGGCACCGACGTCGCGCAATTCGGGCGGTCGATCGGTGGTGACGATCAGCAACGGCACCGATGACAAATCGGCCTCGGCCACCGCGGCATGGAAGTGCGTGGCCGCCGTCCCCGACGTGCACAACGCCAACGCCGGCTCACCCGTCGACATCCCCCAACCGAGCGCCGAAAACGCCGCCGAGCGCTCGTCGAGGAACACCGACACCGACACCGCCGGGTTCGCCGTCAAAGCCACGGCCATCGGGGTCGAGCGCGAACCGGGTGCGATCATGGCCGCGCGAAGCCCGCTGCGGACCCACTCGTCCACGAGCGTGGCGCAGAACGACGCCTGGACGTCCTCGGGCTTTCTCACGAACGAGACGCTACCCGCGTCCCCGCACCCCATGACCCGCTGGGTAGGTTGTGTTCGTGGTCATAGAGATCTGGTCGGACGTGGTGTGCCCGTGGTGTTACATCGGGAAGGTGCGTTTCGATCGCGCCATCGAGGCCCTGACCAACGGACCCGATGCCGTGTCCGAACCCATCGAGGTGGTGTACCGCGCGTACCAACTGGACCCCACCGCTCCCGTGGGTACGTCGAACCCGGTTCGCGACACCTACGCCAAGAAATTCGGTGGTTACGACCGGGCTGATCGCATCATCGAGAACCTCACGGCCACCGCCAGTGAGGACGGCCTCGACTTTCGCATGGACATCGCCAAACGAGCCAACACGATGCTCGCGCATCGAATCTTGTGGTGGACCGCTGCCACCCACGGAACCGCGGCGCAGTCCCGGGTGAAGTCGGCTTTTCTCGACGCGTACTTCACCCGCGGCCGCGACGTATCCGATGCCACGGTTCTCACCGAACTCGCCGCCTCCGCCATCGGTTGCCCCACCGACGACGTCGCCACGATGTTGGCCGGCGACACCGGCCGCGGAGAAGTGAGCGAGGAGTTGGCTCAGGCCATCGGCCATGGCATCACCGGAGTCCCCACGTACGTGATCGACGGAGCGTGGGCGATTCCCGGTGCGCAGGACAGCGACACCTTCGAGCGCGTCATCCGGCGCGCCATCGAACGTCGTGCGTCCCCCTCGGAGTGACCGACGTGACGCGCACGTGGACGCCGCGCCGCGCGATCCTCCACGCCGAGGAATCGGTCGGCACGAGCGGACTTTCTCGGCTCGTTCTGCTGCACGGATTCACGCAGACCTGTCGGTCGTGGGACGGACTCATCCGAGCTCTCGGCGACGAACCCTCCATCTGCCGAGTCGATGCTCCGGGGCATGGTCGGTCACCGTTGCTCGACGATGACTTGTCCGGCGTCGCGCATGCGGTGGTCGAATCGGCCGGTGAGGGCGTCTACGTCGGCTATTCCATGGGAGCCCGGATTCTGCTTCACGCCGCTCTCGGATCGACCCCGATGCACGGATTGGTTCTCATCGGCGGGACACCCGGCATCGAGGACGAGCGCGAACGAGCGGATCGTCGCGAATCGGATCGACTCCTCGCCGAGCGCATCGTCGAATCGGGAGTCGAGGTCTTCCTCGAGTGGTGGCTGCGACAACCGCTCTTCGCCGGACTGACTCCGACCGTCGACGATCTCGCCGAACGTCGCCTCAACACCGTCGAGGGTTTGACCTCCAGCCTGCGCCGTTGCGGCGTCGGAGAGCAGACGCCCCTGTGGGATCGTCTGTCGGACATCGACGTCCCCGTGTTGGTGATGGCCGGTTCGCGCGACACGAAGTTCGATGCCATCGGGCGGCGCATGGCGGAAGCGATCGGAACCAACGCCCGATTCGAGTCGGTTCCCGATGCCGGTCACGCCGCTCACCTCGAGCGACCCGACGCGGTCGCGAGCATCCTGCGCGAGTGGCTGGACTGAACGACCGAGACCGAACGCGGGCGCTCAGGCGCCCAGAGCGAGCGACGCCGTGGCCACCACGCCGAAGGCCAACTGCACTCTCGCGGTACCGCCCAACACGGCGATCAGGTCCCGACCCACGGCACCGCCACGCACGCGTCGCACCGGGCCCACGGCGACGACCAACACCCCGAGGATGACGGCCGCCAGCGGACGTTCCCATACAGCCGCCGCTCCGACGAACACACCCCCGACCACCAACACCACGAACAACGTTCGGGTGCGAGAATCACCGAGACGCACCGCCAACGTTTTCTTGCCGACCTCGCGATCGGTGGGAATGTCGCGCAGGTTGTTGGTCACCAGCAACGCGCACGCCAAGGCTCCCACGGCCACTCCCATCTGCCACGCCAGCGCGGTGATTCGTTCGGCGAGCACGTACGTGGTTCCGACCGTGGCCACCAAACCGAAGAACACGAACACGAACACTTCGCCGAAACCGAGATATCCGTAGGGGTGCTTGCCTCCGGTGTAGAACCAACCGGCCAGGATCGACGCCGCACCCACCGCGAGGAGCCACGGGCTGGTGACGATCGTCAACACCAAACCGACCACGGCCGCCACGAGGAACGACGACAACGCGGCGATCTTCACCGAACGTGCCGAGGCCAATCCCCCGCCCACCAGACGCGCCGGACCGACGCGGACGTCGTCGGTGCCGCGCACACCGTCGCTGTAGTCGTTGGCGTAGTTGACGCCCACTTGCAACATCACGCTGACGATCCCGGCCAGGACGACCCGCCACCAGCGAACGTCCGGTTCGCCCACCGCGACGGCCGCACCGACGGCCACCGGGACCACCGCCGCGGGAAGGGTTCGCACGCGAGCACCGACGATCCATTTGTTCACGCCGACACGCTAAATCACGACACCGGACACCGGTCGGATGATGCGGACGAATTCTGCCTAGAGTCTCCTCGTGCCCCGTCTCGTCGCCCTCGACATGCCGACGAACGACGCGTACGTCGCCATGGTTCGTCGCATCTGGGACGAGGGGAACGCCGTTCTGCCCGTCGACTCACGGCTGCCCGAGCCGGCCAAGAAACGGTTGCTCGACGCGCTTCGTCCGCACGAGGTCCGAACCGATGCCGGGAGCCAACGTCGACCCGACGCGATCGACACCGAGGTCGGTGACGCCCTCGTCATCGCCACCAGCGGTTCGACGGGCGACCCCAAAGGCGTCGTCCACACCATGACCGGGCTCATGGCTTCGGCTCGCGCCACGTCGGCCGCGGTTGGGGTGACGCGTGACGATCGCTGGTTGGCCTGCCTGCCGGTCGCGCACATCGGTGGCTTCTCCGTGATCAGTCGTGCGGTGCTCACCGACACCTCCCTCGAGGTGCACGACGGCTTCGATGCCGATCGCGTGAACGCCAGCACCTGCTCCCTGACGTCGCTCGTCCCCACGGCCCTCACGCGCGTGGACGCTCGTCGCTTCCGTCGGATCCTGCTCGGGGGTTCGCGCCCACCGCACGATCGACCGGAGAACTGCGTCGCCACTTACGGAATGACCGAGACCGGTTCCGGCGTGGTGTACGACGGTTTCGCCATTCCCGGTGTCGAATTGCGCATCATCGATGGCGAGGTCGCCGTTCGTGGTCCGATGCTGATGCGCGCCTATCGCGACGGTTCGACGTCGATCGACGTCGACGGATGGCTGCACACCGGTGACGCCGGACGTCTCGACGAGGACGGGCGGTTGCACGTGGACGGTCGCATCGGTGACGTCATCGTCAGCGGTGGCGAGAAGATCTGGCCCGAGAGCGTCGAACGGGCCATCGGCGATCACGCGACCGACTTCGCGGTCGTCAAGTTGCCGGACCCCGAATGGGGGGAACGCGTTCTGCTGGTGCACACCGGCGACGCCCCGAGCCTCGGAGCGATCCGGGATCTCGTGAAGGTGTCGCTGCCCGCCTATTGCGCTCCCACCGCCATGGTGCGCGTGGAGTCCATCCCCCGCACCGCCTCGGGAAAGGTGCGACGCGCCGAACTGGCCGCCCTCGTTCGCGACCTACGACCGGACCAACGGCACTAGCGTTCGCCCATGACCACCGAGCGTCTCGCGCACAAGACAACCTTCGTCACCGGGGCGGCCTCCGGCATCGGCGCCGCCATCTGTCGGCGTTTCCTGGACGACGGAGCGCGGGTGATCG